>JAFGWW010000070.1 GCA_016936955.1 Planctomycetota bacterium
GACTGCATTAATTACCGCGCCATCGCCCTGCGCAACATGAATTCGGACGATGCAGCCGCCGAAGCGATCGACTCGGCCCTCAAGCTAAATCCGGAAAACTCGGTGAGCCACAGCAATAAAGGCTGGCAGGCTATTCAGGCAAAGGACTACGACCGCGCGGTCGAAAGTTTCCGCGAAGCCCTGCGCCTAGATCCCGAATCATCATGGGCCCGGGCTGGAATTATCGAAGCCCTCAAGGCCAAACATTTTATCTACGCCCTCATGCTCCGCTACTTCCTGTTCATGAACAAGCTCACCACCAAAGCGAGATGGGGAATAATCATTGGAGCCGTCGTTGGAGTAAATGCCGTTAACCGCCTATCGCACGCATATCCAGTGTTGGAAACTCCAGCCACAATTATCCTCGCCGCCTACATCATCTTCGCCACCATGAGTTTTCTGGCCAGCCCGTTTTTCAACCTGATGCTCTGCTTCAACGACTTCGGCCGCCGTGTCCTTAGCGATGATAACAAGCGGACGGCGAAATGGCTCGGGGCGGGGCTGACATTTATTCTGGCTTTCGCGTCAGTGAATATTTATCTCGGAATATTCCACTCCATAACATCAGTGATAATGATAGCCCCCCTCCTTTTCCCGCTCTCGCTGCTCTGCAATTCCCGGCCGGGAAAATTCCGCAAGGTGATGGCGCTGTACACTATCGTAATGTTCGCAGCCTACATCCTTTTTGACTACCACCTGATCGCAGCCACACTCGTTATAGAGTACGGCTACAGCTCCCTCCCCTTCCCCCTTTCGGCGGAGTCCCTCTCGCCCCTGCGTTCATTTTATATCTGGGGATGTATTCTCAGCACATGGGTCGGTAATTTCGTCGACAGGGAATAACAGCTTCGGCAAAAAGTAAAAAAAAGCCCGCAGGCGCAGGCTTTACTAATTGCTCAAGTCTATCCGTAATCAGAAGCGGTTACGCTTTCATATCGAGGATTGTGCCCAGCATCTCGTCCTGGGTGCGGACCATGTCGGCGTTGGCTTCGAGGCTGCGCTGGTTGATCATGGTTTCCGGGATTTCTTCGCTCAATTCGGTATTGGACATTTCCACCTCATCCGGCCCCTGCGCGGTCTGATCAACCCGCACCGGCCCGGCGATGTCAACCCGGTCAACCGTAAGACTGACGCCCTGCAGAAGCTGCTCCTGCATAAGGCCGCGTTGCTTCTTGAAACCGTCCGTGTTTACGTTGGCTATGTTATTCGCCTGAATCGCCTGCCGATTGCCAAAAGCCTGCAGGGCGGAGAGACTGGCGTTTAAACCCGTATTCATACAAAAGACCTCCGTTCCCTCTACAATCAATCTACCCCGCAAACCACGTCCCGTCAAATCCGGAAACCTCGATTCTGTCCATCATTGGGCAGGAGCACTATTTATGTCCAAGCCATCTATGCGCCCCGATGTTCCTGCCTGTACCGCCCCGGGCTCATGCCGGTGCGCTTGCGGAAGAGGCGGCCGAAGTGCCCTATATCATTATAACCCGCCTGCGCGATAATTTTTTTGACCGGCTCGTCGGTATAGACAAGCCCCTGCTCCACCGCCCGCACCCGGCAGCGGATCAGATACTCCTGGGGCGGCACCCCGGTCTGCTCCCTGAAGAGACGCCGGAAATGGCTGTATGAAAGGCCGGTCTTGCGCGCCTCTTCATAAAAATCATAGTCTTTCTGCGGAGAGGATGCGAGCTGTTTCAGGAGCGGCGCAAAGCGCTTCTGCAATACCCCGGAATTATCCGCCCCGCCCCGCTCCTGCCCGAGGGCGAGCAATATCTGCTCCAGAAGAATAAGAAGACGCGCCGACTCGTCCGCGAAATGATGCCGGTAAAGCTCTTCTATATTCTTCATCAAGGTTCCCACCGGCTCCAGACTCTCCATCTGCACAAAGCCCTCGGCCGAGATGCAGTCGAACCCGTCGCGCAATAACTCGCCAGCCCTCCGCCCGGAAAACTTGGCATAGCTGACCCGCCACCCATCCTCGTCCGGCCCCCATTCGTAAACCACTCCCGGCCGCTGCCAGAATATCGTCGGCGCCGTTACCCGCCGCAACTCCTCCCCGCGCCGACAGAAAAAGCCTCTCCCCTCCTCTATCAGCTTAATCGCATGGTGGGGAACCTGGCGGACATCAATCCCGCGCCTGCCTTCAAAGCATGATGCGCCGTTGGCGATGATGCTCTCGAAATATTTCATGATGATCAAATACTCCTATAGTTAATCAATACCCCATATTGCACCCTGCTTTATGCAGTATATTATGCAAGAGTAATGATGACAACTTAAATCAAATACTCTTATCAACTCAGGAGCCAAGCATGCCCCACACGGAAAACAACGCCCGCCCCAATCTGCTTTTCATCTTCGCCGACCAACTTGGCTCGGCCTATATGGGATGCTACGGCCACCCGCAGGTCAGGACGCCCAACCTCGACCGTCTCGCCGCCGAGTCAGCCATGTTTGAAAAAGCCTACACCGTCTGCCCCCTCTGCACCCCCTTCCGCGGCACCTTGTTTACCGGGCGCTACCCGGTGCAGACCGGCATATACACGAACTGGCAGCGCATCGGCGACAACGAGAAAACTCTAGCCAATTGTTTCAACGAGGCGGGTTACTCCACAACCTACGTCGGCAAGTGGCACCTCTCCGAGCGCAAACACACAACATGGGTCGACCATAAAGACCGCGGTGGCTTCAAGGATTTCGTCGGCTGGGACAACGGCCACGCCCGACATATCGGGCAGAAATATTTCGACGGCGATTCGCCGGAAGAGTTGATAATGGAAAACCACGAGTCGGATGATCTCACCGACATCGCCTGCGAACGCCTCGACCGTCGCGCAAAGGAGGATAAGCCGTTCTGCATGTTTGTTGCCTATCAGGCTCCGCACCCCTACTGCAACCCGCCCGAAGAGCATCTCGATACGTACCGCGACAAGCCCATCGCATACCGGCCAACAGTCGACCATGACACCAAATTCAGCGGCTACGGGAATCTGGACAGCAGCGAAACGATTGGCGTAAAGGAATGGACTGAACGCTACTTCGGCGAGATCACCCATCTCGACGCGGCGATCGGCCGCCTGCTAGAAAAAGTCGGGGAGCTGGGACTGGACAAAAATACGATAATCGTCTTCACCTCCGACCACGGCGACATGGGCGGCTGCCACGGACGTTTTGAAAAATCGGTGCCCAACGAGGAAGCCGCGCGCATCCCCCTCTTCATCCGCCACCCCCAGATAACTGGCGGCCTCAGGATCAGCGCACCCGCCTCGTCAGTCGACTTCATGCCCACAGTCCTCGGCCTCTGTAACCTCGCCCCCTGCCCCACCACCGAAGGCGTCGACTACAGCGCCCTCATCCTCGGCAAGGATGGCGCGCCCGAACGCGACACAGTCATCATGCAGCTTACCGACTGGTCATGCATCGTCCGGGGCGACGATAAACTCACGCTGGATCCCGAAGGCGAACAGGCGAAGTCATTCTTCCGCCTATCCTCTGACCCTTACGAGGAAAGCAATCTTGTCGGCAACCCCGACGAATCGGGAACCATCGGCGAACTTACCGCTCTCTATCGTCAGTGGCTCGCCGACGCGAAATCGCGGGCATAATCCTCGCAAGCATAAAAAACGGGCAGACCGCAAGGCCTGCCCGTTTACATTCTGTCGCGCCAGAGATGATGACTTTTACTTGCTCGTTACCCCAACATCAGCTGTCCCTTTCGGGCTGATTACATACTTCATATGGTTCTTCATCTTGTAGCTGTGGGTGCAACCCTGCTTGACCTCCATCGACTTGTTCTCGTGGGGAATGTTGTTGTACACGACCCATACGCCAGAGGGCGGGCAGGTATAGTCGCCGTAGTTGGCGATGATATGCACCTTGGCCTTGATGCGCTTTGCGTGGAATACTGGGTCGTAATAATCGAGTTCCGTATTATAATCCGGGCGCCAGCCGCGCTGGCGGCCGAGGGTGATCCCGCCGAGGTCGCAGCACCACGGCGACCAGATATTGCTCGAGGTGACGTCCGGGTCAAGCCCCGCGCCCCACAATCCCTGCAACCCACCCTGGCTGCCGCCGTTACTCTGCAACTCCTTGCCGTTCCATTCCGGCAGGCTCTTCACATACTCCAGCGCCCGCAGCACGCGGAATGCCATGCCGTGGAAATAAGTCTTCTCGCGGTCGGAGTTTTCCTCTTTGCTGAAAGCGTAATTCTTGAGGCCTGCGGAAAATTCCTTGAAATA
>JAFGWW010000071.1 GCA_016936955.1 Planctomycetota bacterium
AAACTCCGCGCGGCAGAGAATACGGTATGCGTCTTTGCCGAGGCTGGCGAGGAGATCGAGGTCCCCGTCGCTCACGGCGAGGGCAAACTCGTCACGCGCGGCTCTGGGGTGCTTGATGAACTGCTCGCGAACGGACAGGTTGTATACCGTTATATCGCCCGCGACGGGAGCGAGCCGGTATATCCCGAAGACCCCAACGGTTCGATTGACCACATCGCCGGCATCTGCGACAAGTCCGGCCGCGTATTCGGGCTGATGCCCCACCCCGAACGCCACCTCTATGCCCACAACCATCCCCGCTGGACCCGCGAAGGCAGGGAAGGGGAGGGCGAGGGCCTTCGCGTATTCACCCGCGCGGTGGAATACTGCAAGAAGGCTTAACCTGAGGATCTGCTTTTCGGTTCGCGTCGCGCAAACGAGATTTGCGATGCTCGCATCCACGGTTGCTACGCGGTGTGCGGGTAGAATTACGGAAGGAGCTTGATGACTGCTCAGGATTTGACTAACAGGAGCCTTGGCGGATACCGCTGCATCGTCAGAATCGCCACCGGCGGTTTTGGCACGATTTGGAAAGCGGACAAACTTGGCACCAAGGGCACCTACGCCATCAAGATCATGAACCCCGACATGTCTGTCTCCCGGCAGGCGCGCACCGCTTTCCGCAAGGAATACCGTCTCTGCTCAAGCCTCAAGCACGCGGGGCTGCTCAAATATATAGACTTCGGCGAATTCGAGGGCGTTCCTTTCATGGTCATGGAATACTTCGATTCGGTCAATCTCAAGTCCGCCATAAACGGCGACGCCGCATATCCGGTGCTGGGCATGACCGAGGAGATCATTCTCAACACCGCTTCCGCCCTCTCCTATATCCATGAAAATGGCGTTGTCCACCGCGATATCAAGCCGGAGAACGTTCTTGTCAACAAGGAAGGCAAGACCAAGCTTATCGACTTTTCTATCGCAATCAGCGGCCTTGCAACCTGGTTCCCCTTTTTGCGCAAGGTAGAGGGCTCTCCGAGTTATATGTCCCCCGAGCAGATCCAGCGCAAGCGCACCACCCCGCGCTCCGACATATACTCTTTCGGGGTAATGCTTTACGAGCTTATCGGCGGAAGGCCACCCTTTGTGGGCGACAATCACAACGAAATCCTCGCCAAACACATGAAAACCGCGCCGGTGCCGCTGAGCAAAGTTAACAAAGATATAACACCGGGGCTTGACAAACTGGTCCTTTCCATGTTAGCTAAGGAACCTGAAAACCGTCCTCAGGACATGCAGGCCTTTATAAGGCAGTTCAAACGGGTAGGGCTCTACAAGATGGCCTGAGCCTCTGCCGCATGTACTGACGGGCGTTTTTATTCTTTTTACGGATAACAGGAATCATTTTGATGTCTAAGAACAATCAGGATATTCTGCCTTTCGAGCAGCCGCTTAACGAGCTCAAGATGCGTATCGCCGAGCTGCGCAAAAATGCGGAAAGCACCCCCGGCCTCCAGACCCTCCTCGAGAGCATGCAGGAGCAGTCGCGCCAGGCCGAGAAGCAGCTTTACGAAGAACTCTCCCCGTGGAATACGGTCCAGCTCGCGCGCCATCCCAAGCGCCCGCAGGTCCGCGATTACGTTGAAAATACCTTCGACGATTTTATCGAGCTTCACGGCGACAGGAAATACCGCGACGACCTCTCAATCGTCACCGGCTTTGCCAACCTTGGCCACCACCGCGTAATGCTCGTGGGCCAGCACAAGGGCCGCAACGTCGAAGAGCGACACTTATGCCACGCGGGCTGCCCCCATCCGGAAGGATACTGGAAAGCCCTCAAGAAGATGCAGCTTGCCGAGAAGTACAAGATGCCGGTTGTCTGCCTGATCGACACCAAAGGCGCCTATCCCGGCGTTGGCAGTGAAGAGCGCGGCGTCGCCATCGCCATTGCCGAAAACCTGATGGAGATGAGCGTCCTCAAGGTTCCGGTGGTTTGTTGCGTAATCGGCGAAGGCGGTTCGGGCGGTGCCCTCGGCATCAGCGTCGGCGACCGCATCCTGATGCTCCGCCACGCCTACTACTCCGTTATCAGCCCCGAAGGCTGCGCCTCCATCCTCTGGCGCGACGGCGAGAAAAAGGCGCAGGCCTCCGCCATCCTCAAACTCACCAGCCGCGACCTCAAGGAGCGCGGATTTATCGATGAAGTCGTAGACGAACCTCTCGGCGGTGCCCACCGTGACCCGGTCGAGATGGGCAAGATCCTCCGCGACACCCTTATCCGCAACCTCGACGAGCTGGTGAAGATGCCGGTTGATGAACTGGTCGAGAAGCGTTATCAGAAATTCCGCGTCTTCGGCGAATGGCTCGAAGGCCAGACCCTCCCCGACTATGATGCAATGGAGGCGAAGGCGGAGAAAGTCGCGCTGCCGGAACAAACCGACGAAGCCGAGGAGAAGGAACCCGAAGCGGAAGAGGTTTCCGAGTAGCACGAACTTTGCCTTGATGTTGTCATCCTGAGCGCAGTGAAGGATCTCTTTTGCTGAGTTTTGCCTAGGATCGAGAATAAACAGATTCTTCACTGCGTTAAGAATGACAGCGGAGCTTTTCTGTAAAAAAGGCGGTGAGAGTAGAGGCGGCGAATCCTGTTATGTTTACCCCACCTCCAGACTTCGTTTGGGGGTGTTTTTACGCTCTCCGGATTTTCCGGAGTTGAAAGGAATCAGATGAAACCTTTTGGTGACCGTCTTGCCGACGCGGTGAAATACAAGAAGAGCGTTGCCGTTATCGGCATCGACCCCAATCTCGAAAAACTTCCCCCCACCCTTCGCGAGCTTGCGGATTCCGGCCCGCAGGGGCAGAGCCAGGCCCTGACACTTTTCGGACTCGGCATTATCGAAGCGGTGCAGGAGCTAGTCCCGGCGGTCAAACCCAACATCGCTTTCTTCGAGCAGTTCGGCATCAACGGCCTCATCGCCTACAATGCTATCTGCCGCTACGCCCATACCCGTGGGCTGATCGTTATCGGCGACGTCAAGCGCGGCGACATCGGCTCCACCGCCG
>JAFGWW010000072.1 GCA_016936955.1 Planctomycetota bacterium
GCCAGGAATTTGACGGCCCACCCCAAGCCTTCGGCCGTCACGACAGAAACCACGACGGATACATTTCAAAAGACGAAGCCCCCAAAGGCCCCCCTACCGGCCGACACTGAGGGGAAGGGTCTTGAGCGCCTGATTCAGTTGAATACACCTCGCAAATCACTTCCTTCATGGGTGAGGGGTTGCCCACGCCTTATTGTTATGATAACATGTTGCATTGATTCTTCAGGCGGCGGGGCTTGAGTCTGCGCCAACTGTAAGTGGTTGTGTCGGTGGGTTTCGGTTTGCTTTATGGTTGAGATCGCTTCCGGAAAATCGGATGCGCGGTAGGGCGCGAGTATTATTCTTGTTGCGGCGTTCCATTATTACCTGCGCGGTGTAAAGGGGCTTCATGCCTGAAACGGAAACAGAGCGTTTTTCGGATGTCTGCCGTCAGCCTGCCGAGGGGCGGACGCCTGATTGCACTGCGTTACGCGCAGCGCCTCCAGCCAGTTCAAAGATAAAGCGCCTGTTTGATATCCTTTTGTCACTGACGGGCCTGCTTGTGGGGTTGCCAGTTATTGCGATTGTCGCTCTTGCCATTGCTGTGCGGATGGGAAGGCCGGTCTTTTTCAAACAGTCACGTCCCGGATTGTGTGGTCGCCTGTTCAGTCTGGTTAAATTCCGGACCATGTGCCAGGTTGCGAGTGGAACAAATGCTGAAGCCGCCGTTGCGTCGGATGCCGTGCGCCTGACAGGTCTTGGCCGCTTTTTGCGGGCCACCAGCCTTGACGAACTGCCACAGCTGTGGAATGTCCTGACTGGTGACATGTCGTTGATTGGGCCGCGCCCCTTGCTTCCCGAATATCTTTCCCGCTACGATGAAACACAGGCCCGGCGGCATGAAGTGCGCCCCGGCATTACCGGTTGGGCCCAGGTCAATGGAAGGAATGCCATTTCCTGGGAGAAACGCTTCGAGCTTGATGTCTGGTATGTAGATAACTGGTCCTTGCTTTTGGATTTGAAGATTGTAGCCTTGACGGTGCTTAAGGTGCTTTCACGAAAAGACATCAGTCAGGAGGGCAATGCCACCATGTCGCCGTTTCAGGGGACAGTGCGGCGCGAGGAGGGGTGCGATGCAGAATGAACAGCAAAAGACATTGCTCGTTTTTGGGGTAGGTGGGCACGGGAAGGTTGTTGCGGAATCTGCTGCCCTTGAAGGGCGCTTCAGTTTTATCGTCTTTGGCGATGACTATCCGAACCCCTCTGCATCACCCGTTGTCAAAGAACGGTTTCTTGGCAATAAGCAAGATGTGGTGCAGGCCTTTAGGGATGGGCTTTTCGGATCACTTATCGTTGCTGTTGGTGACAATGGAATTCGCCAGCCCATGCAGGAATTTTTCATGGGGCAGGGCATTCCGGTGGAGACGGTATGTCATCCCGCGAGTGTTCTTGCGGCCTCGGTGACGGTTGGCGTTGGCTCTGTTGTGATGGCTGGAGCAGTGGTTCAGCCTGATGCGGTTGTGGGTTGTGGTGTGATTCTGAATACTAACTGTTCGGTAGACCATGATTGCTCTATTGCCGACTATGTTCACTGTGCGCCAGGATCAACCTTGTGCGGCAGTGTGACCGTCGGTGAAGGAACGATGATCGGTGCGGGTGCGACGGTGATTCAGGGGGTTCGCATCGGTGCTCATGCCGTGATTGGAGCGGGTGCTGTGGTTACGCGGGATGTCGCTGATGGCCTCACAGTGGTTGGGGTGCCCGCACGTCCGCTCTAGCGAGTTCTGCATTAAAGGCGCTGTTTTACCTGATAAGTCTTTGCTCTGCAACGCTTTGTTGTTGGTGATCGATTTTGCATTGTGCGGTATGTATTGAATGTAGTTGGTCTGTAGCAGGCTCTGCATATTATCCCGATAAAACCGGCTTGACTTTGATGTTACATATAGATATATTGTCCGCTCAAATCGTTTTTTCGGATAAACGGATTCCGAAGTCTGTTGATCGGGTATGCAAAAGTAGCAGGAGTGGGCAGCAACCAATGTTGCGAATGGCAGACAATCCTACGGCCAGATTTCCTGACATGCGGTCCCTTGGCGAGGACTGCGGGGCGTGGTGTGTTGCCCATCTTAAATCCAGGCAGGAAAAAGCGTTCGCTCATGATTTGAGGCAATGGGGCATTTCATACTATATGCCGCTTATAGAGAAGCGGACAAGGCGGAGCGATAACGGAAAGATCCGCAAAAGCCTGTTGCCTTTGTTTCCCGGTTACCTTGCGGTGGCAATTCCCTGGCAGGAGCGGGAGTGTCTTTATCAGACGCGCCGTCTGGCCAATCTGCTACCTGTAGACGATCAAGAGCAGTTTATATCTGAGCTTGAAGGCATTAGACGGGCCCTGGACAGTGATGTTCGGGTTGAATTAGCCCCTAATTTTGAATTAGGGCAGCGGGTGCGGGTTAACAGTGGCCCCATGCTGGGGCTTGAAGGCGAAGTTGTACAATATAGAGGCGAAACCATGTTCATCATCAAGGTGAATATGTTTCAGCAGGCAATCCGGGTCGAGTTGGACGAATTCTGCCTGGATGCAATCTGAAGTATTTGTGGCCATCTGAATTTATATGCGCCGCTTAAATAAAATCCCCTTAATCGGTTTCGCCGCATGGTGCCGCCGACGGGGGCGAAGTGTATCCTGAGCAAGTATATTTTCAGCATAATCTGAGCCTAATGCAATGAGTAAAGATTTGGAGAACAAGATTAATAGCAATTCTGGTGATGCATTGATTGCTTCCGGCACTCCTAACAACAAAGATGAGGAGGAGTTGCTCAGGCAGTTGCTGGTTCTCGATCATGTCCAGCGGGATGATAAGCTGTCGCAACGCCGTTTGGCCAAACTGCTTAATCTGAATCTCTCGACTGTAAATCAGGTTATTAAACGTCTAATAAAAAAAGGCTACGTCAAAACCAAGCGCCTGAACGGGCGGAGCGTTGCTTATTACCTGACCCCCATCGGGTTTAGCGAAAAACTACATCTAGTCCTGTCTTATACGCGCTGTACGATCAGTTTTTTTGCAAATGTACGGGAACTGGTTAATGGGGAGTTGATTCGGCTTCGCGATCAGGAGGGCGCGCGCAGCGTGTCAATTATTGGCACGGGGGAGCTCGCAGAGGCGGCTTATCTATCGGCGCGGGAACAGGGGCTTTCTATGTTGAGAGCCTACGATCCCAATCGCGCCGGGGAAAACTGGTTCGGACACGAGGTCAAGTGGCCGTTGTGTTTTGAGACGGCTGAAGCGGATGTTCTTATACATGCTGATATCAGTCTTAGTGGTATGGGGAATATCAGTGAGACTGCGAGTGACTTTCCTCATATTATTGATATGGCGCAACTTCTTTCAGAGCGACTTTGTAAGTTTGCTCGGCGGATCGACAGCGAAGACGTAAACGCGTCAGATTCTGCAAGCTCTAATCCTGGGATCGTATATGGCTGAAGCTCTTCAGAAACCTTTTATTCACCCCAGCAGTGTGGTGGATGATGGTGCCATAATCGGTGATGGCACAAAAATATGGCATTTCTGCCATGTTTTCAGCGGCGCTAAAATCGGACGCAATTGCGGAATTGGGCAAGGCTGCAGCATTGCCAAAACAGTTGTTATTGGTGATGGCTGCAAACTCCAGAACGGGATCAGCGTTTATGACGGGGTTGTTCTCGAAGAAGATGTCTTCTGCGGACCGCATATGGTGTTTACCAATGTTCATAACCCTCGCGCCTTTGTTGAGCGGAAACACGAGTATCGCCAGACACGGATCTGCAAGGGTGCGTCAATTGGTGCCGGGGCGGTGATTGTTTGCGGCATCACTGTTGGCGCTTATGCGTTTGTGGGCGCTGGATCGGTGGTGACGAAAGACGTCAAGCCCTATGCCCTTGTTTACGGTAATCCTGCCAGACAATATGGCTGGGTAAGCCGTGAGGGTGATAAGCTTAACTTCAATGATGGCGAGCGCGCGGTCAGTCAGACCGGCGCTGTATATGTTCTTGATGGTGACAATGTAAACGAGGAAGGCGCATGAGCGTACCGCTTCTTGATCTTAATCGTCAATATGAATCATTACAGGATGAGTTGGAGTCAGCAATATTGGATGTGGCTCGAAGCACTCAATATGTTGGCGGGCCGAAAGTAGTTGAACTGGAAAAAGCGGTTGCAGGCTACGTTGGTGGTAAATATTGCATTGGGGTCTCGTCTGGCACCGATGCGCTCCTTCTTGCGCTGATGGGGCTTGGAGTCGGCCCCGGCGACGAAGTAATTACCTCAACCTATTCGTTCTTCGCTACAGCTGGTGTAGTCAGCCGTGTGGGCGCAACCCCTGTTTTCGTGGATATTGAGCTCGATACATATAATATAGACCCGAAGCAAATTGAATCGGCCATTACGGCAAAGACCAAGGCTATCATTCCAGTGCACCTGTATGGACAGTGCGCGGATATGGATCAGATCCTGGATATAGCTAAGCGCTATAATCTGAAGGTAATTGAAGACGCCGCGCAGGCTATTGGCGCAGAATATACGGGGCATCGCCGTGCAGGTACGATGGGTGACGTCGGCTGTTACTCATTTTTCCCGAGTAAAAACTTGGGGGCAATGGGGGATGGCGGCATGGTTGTTACGAATGATTCGCAACTGGCAGAGAAGATGCAGCTCTTGCGTAATCATGGCGCCAAGCCAAAGTATTACCACAAACTGGTTGGCGGCAATTTCAGGCTGGATCCGATACAGGCTGCGGTGCTCCTTGTCAAGCTGCCACATCTGGATGCGTGGACTGCGGCTCGTCAGAAAAATGCCTATATATATCGGAATCTCTTTGCCGTGGCTGGACTGGCGTCAAATGTCCTGAGCCTGCCGCAGGTGAAATGGGATCGTCACATCTACAATCAGTTCGTGATCCGTACGCAGCATCGGGATGCGTTGATGGAGTGCCTGAAAGATAAAGACATTGGTTGCGAGATTTATTATCCTGTTCCATTCCATTTGCAGGAGTGTTTTTCCGATCTCGGATACAAGATTGGCGATTTGCCAAATGCCGAAGCCGCTGCCAACGAAACTCTGGCTTTGCCGGTTTTCCCGGAGTTGAGTGAATCTGAGCTGCAGGAAGCCGCATCCGCGGTAATTTCATTTTTATCCGACAAGTCTGAGTGACTGCTTGCCGGAGTGATCGGTCCCGAGTAAAAAGGTAGAAAAGTCAATGAGTTATAATTTTGCCATGACCGGAGCGGCCGGGTATATAGCCCCCCGGCATTTACAAGCAATCAGAGATACGGGCAACAACCTTGTGGCTGCGCTTGACCCGCATGATTCGGTGGGAATACTCGATAGCTATTTTCCTGATTGTGCTTACTTTCGCGAACCGGAACGTTTTGATCGCCACATTGAGAAACTGCGTCGTGGGCCTGAAAGCGATCAGGTGAATTACGTGACGATTTGCAGTCCCAATTTTCTGCATGATGCGCATATCCGTTTGGCTTTGCGCTCCGGGGCGCATGCCATCTGCGAAAAGCCGCTGGTGCTGAATCCGTGGAACTGCGATGCACTACAGGATCTGGAAGAAGAATCCGGAAGGCATATTTATACTATTCTTCAGCTGCGCGTTCACCCGTCGGTCGTTGCGTTGAAGCAGAAAATTGACGCAGAAACAGGTGGTGAGCGTCATGAAGTTAATTTGCAGTATATGACCTCGCGCGGCAAGTGGTATCTCTTTTCCTGGAAGGGCGACGAGTATAAATCCGGGGGGCTTGCGACGAATATCGGCATCCACTTTTTCGATATGCTGATGTGGATTTTTGGCGGAGTCGAATCGAGCAAGGTAACGCTAAAAGAGGCGACCAAGTGTGCTGGTAAGCTGGAACTTGAAAAAGCGACGGTGAACTGGCGTTTATCCATTGACAGTAACGATCTGCCAGAAGAAGCCGTTAAAACGGGTAAGTCTACCTTCCGCTCAATCACCGTCGATGGTGATGAATTCGAGTTTTCTGGTGGTTTTACCGATCTCCACACAATGGTTTACAAGGAAACGTTGGCCGGGAATGGCTTCCGCATCGCTGATGCCAAACCCGCAATCGAATTGGCACATGCGATTCGGGAAGGCTGATGCTGCTGGTGCGTTAACCGCAGAAATGTTGGAGATCATCTGAGATGGATTTTGATGTAGCTGTGATTGGCGGTGGCGTTGTCGGATTATCCATCGCCTGTTCTGTGGCTCGGCGAGGACATAGCGTATTGCTTTTCGAACGTCACGATGCGTTCGGGCAGGAGACCTCCAGCCGCAATAGTGAAGTTATTCATGCTGGCATTTATTATGGCAAAGACAGCTTAAAGGCAAAGCTCTGTGTCGAAGGGCGCCATCTGCTATACGATATTTGTGAAGCGAATGATATACCATATCGGAAATGCGGAAAGATTATTGTCGCGGTGGAGGAGCAGGAACTGGCGTCGTTGGATTCTCTTTTAAAGCGCGGCCAGACGAACGGTGTAGAGGGATTGCGGATTCTCTCCGAAGCGGAAGTGCATGAATATGAACCGCAGGTTAAAGCGGTGGGCGGGTTGCTCTCCGAGGAAACCGGGATCGTCGATAGCCATCGCCTTGCAGGATATTATGCGGCTTCAGCGGAATCGGATGGAGCCAGTCTTCTGCGCGGTGCAGCGGTAACCGGGTTGCGGCGAGGGGATGACGCCTGGTCGGTGGATTATCGCGATTCGGAAGAGGAAGGAACGATACAGGCGGCCGTGGTTATCAACGCGGCAGGGCTTGGGGCGCAGGAAGTCATGCGGTTGGCCGGACTTGATCCAGATGCTATGGGGTTGACGCTGCATTTGGCGAAGGGCGAATATTTCAGCATATCAGGAGAGAAACGCAAGCGCATCTCCATGCTTGTATATCCGTCGCCTGAGGCGGATCTTGTCGGACTGGGGATCCACACGGTGGTTGACCTTGGCGGCGGGTTGAAACTCGGGCCCAATGCGTTTTACGTGGATGAAGTCGAGTATACGGTCGACCCTGCCCACGCAAAGGATTTTCAGGAAAGCGCAGCCTCTTATCTTCCTTGGCTTGAGGAATATGATCTGGCACCTGATATGTCAGGAATGCGGCCAAAACTCGCAGGCCCTGGCGAACCGGCCCGGGATTTTCATATTGCGGAAGAGTCGGCCCACGGCGCTCCGAATTTTATAAACCTGGTTGGAATTGAGTCTCCAGGTCTGACAGCCAGCCCGGCCATAGGCGAATACGTTGCTGGAATGGTCAGTGACTGCTTGGCCTAGCGAAGGGTAACGGCATGAAATTGCTGACCGTGGTCGGTGCTCGACCACAGTTCATCAAGGCTGCGGCACTGAGTCAGGCAATCGCGGAGTATAACCAAAAGCATCCTTCGTCAGAGATCAGAGAGGAAATTCTCCACACTGGTCAGCATTTTGATGATGCCATGAGCCGGGTGTTTTTTGAAGAGATGGGGATTCCCGAGCCAGCTGTAAACCTGAATTTGGGTGGTGGCGCTCATGGCCAGATGACTGGTCGCATGCTGGAAGCAATCGAGCGTGAGTTGATTGCTCGTGCTCCAGATTGCGTACTGGTGTACGGCGACACTAATTCGACCTTGGCTGGTGCCCTGGCTGCGAGTAAATTGCATATCCCGCTGGCACATGTGGAGGCTGGACTTCGCTCATTTAATCGTATGATGCCTGAGGAAACCAACCGGGTGCTGACCGATCATATGGCAGATTTGCTCTTTTGCCCAACTGATTCTGCTGTGGAGAACCTGAGCAGAGAAGGGATTAGCGCTGGCGTGCATATGGTCGGCGATGTCATGCAAGATGCGGCGTTTATCTTCCGGGATCGCGCTAAAATGCCAGAGGTGGATGGCCAGTTTGTGCTGGCGACAATACACCGTGCGGAAAATACTGACGATTGCGACCGTTTGCGAGCAATATTTGACGCTTTAAAAACATGCTCTCTACCGGTCGTGATGCCACTGCACCCGCGTACGAAACAAGCATTGTCCAAAATTTCATATAAAATGGACAGTGATAGTGCTGTGTGGTTTGTGCCGCCTGCATCGTATCTGGAAATTCTAGGGTATTTGTCGGCCTGTTCGTTTGTGGTGACAGACTCTGGAGGGCTTCAGAAAGAAGCGTTTTTCTTCGCGAAGAAATGCCTGACATTGAGACATGAGACTGAATGGATTGAGTTGGTTGATGCAGGGTGGAACCGACTGGTTGAGCCGATAGACTTGCAGAGCCAATGGGAGTGGGCCATTCAGGAGAAAGAGGCGCGTCCTTTACTGTACGGTGACGGAACCAGTGGCCAGCAGATTGCTGAATTATTGGCAAATATAAATTAGCGTATTGTCTAACAACGTTTGATAATGGATTGGAGATAGCATGGATCTGAAGGGGAAACGGGTGATGGTTATCGGTGGCGCTGGCTTGGTCGGCAGCCACGTGGTTGATGAATTGCTGAAAACAGATGTTGCGGAGATCATCATCTACGATAATTTCTTCCGCGGCAGCATGGATAACCTCAAAGAAGCGATGAAGGACAAACGAGTAAGTATCTCACCTCATGGCGGTGATATTATGCATCGCGATATCCTCGAGAAAGCTATGGAGGGGATTGATGGGGTATTTCTGCTGGCTGCAGTATGGCTTCTACAGTGCCACGAGTATCCGGAGACCGCGTTCGAGGTTAATGTGCGCGGTACATTCAATGTTATTATGGCTGCGATCAAGAACAAGGTCAAACGTGTAGTGTACTCGTCGTCCGCTTCGGTTTACGGAAATGCCGTGGAACTGCCGATGACCGAGGATCACCCCTACAATAATTTCACTTTCTACGGCGCAACTAAAATCGCGGGCGAACATTTCTTCAAGAGTCTGGGCGATCGTTATGGCCTTAGTTGGGTGGGACTCCGCTACATGAACGTGTACGGACCAAGACAGGATTACAAGGCTGCTTACACCGCAGTGATGCATAAGGTGCTTGACCGGATTGAAGCAGGCGAGAGGCCAAAGGTTTTTGGCGATGGGAGCCAGCAGTATGACTTCGTTCACGTGGTTGACGTTGCCCGCTCCAATATCTGCGCCATGAAGGCAGACATTACCGGCAAGTGTTATAACGTCGGACGCGGCATCGGCACTTCTATCAAGGAGTTGACCGAGATACTGCTGCGTTTGTCTGGCACCGGCTTGGAAATCCAATACGAGCCAGCGGGACAGACCTTTGTTACCAATCGTATCGGTTGTCCTAAGGCAGCTGAAGAGGATCTTGGCTACAAGTGGACTATTGATCTTGACCAAGGGATGAAAAGTCTGATTGATTGGCGCCGGGCTGACCAGGAAGCTTTTAAAGCCAAGCAGCGCACGCATGGCGGAGTAGGGAGCGCATAAATGTGCGGAATAGCAGGTATTGTTAGCTTATCAAAGCGCCCAGTGCCGACAGATCGCCTCAAGCCAATGTGCGATATTCAGGAGCATCGTGGTCCGGATGACGCGGGATACGCCTTTTTCCGCTGCGGCCCTAATGGCACCGGCGAAGGAGGTTATTGGACAGGATTTGCCGATGCGAAGTTTCGCAGCATAAATGAGCACCTTCCTGTTCTTGGCGGTGACTACAGTCAAGATCAGCTTTCTGGTGGTGCATATCAAGTTGCCCTAGGGCATCGGCGACTTGCAATTCAGGACCTCTCGCACTATGGCCATCAACCGATGTCCAATTCAGATAGGCGTTTCTGGATTGTTTTCAACGGAGAAATTTACAACTTTCCCGAGCTGCGCAGCGAACTGGAAAGGCTGGGGTATGTTTTCCGCACCAGGTGTGATACCGAGGTAATCCTCAAATCCTGGGAGCAATGGGGTGAGGAATCGCTGATTCGATTTAATGGGATGTTTGCATTTGCCCTTTATGATCGGTTAGCCAATCGCCTGACACTTGCCCGTGATAGGTTTGGCGTTAAGCCGTTGTACTATTCCCTTAACGATGATCACTTGCTTTTCGCCAGTGAGGTGAAGGGGATTCTTGCTAGTGGCATGATCAAGCCTCAGTTACATGCCGAGACTTTGATTGAATATTTTACCTTTCAAAATACCTTTGGCGCGCAGACGATGTTTGATGGCGTGCATATTCTGGAGGCTGGCGGAGCAATAACGCTTGAGCCTGGAACTGGGCGGCCTGCAAAGTTTTGGTCGTTTCACAATCAATTTGCCGAACTTGACCCGACGCTCAGCGATGACAATGATCTGAGCGAGCGGGTTGCCGATGCGTTTGCAGAGTCGGTACGTAGGC
>JAFGWW010000073.1 GCA_016936955.1 Planctomycetota bacterium
AAGGCGGCTGGGACCTCACCGGCGCCAAGAAGCTCTCCTTCTGGGCCCGCGGCGCGCAGGGCGGCGAAAAGGTCAAGATCGAAGCTGGCATTCTCGACAGCAAGGCCAAGTATCCCGATTCGACAAAGCTCTCCCTCGGCGAAGTCGTCATGACCAAGGAATGGAAAAAACACGAGATCGATCTGGCGGGCAAAGACCTGAGCTGCATCAAGACCGGCTTCTGCTGGGTAGTTGCGGGACAGGGAAATCCAATGACTTTCTACTTCGACGAGATCAAATACGAATAAACATAAAGCAATCTTTTTGCAGGAATCCTGCTAAACATCTCCACTTTTGAAAAGGAATAAACATGAGAACAAAACACTTCGCAGTCCTGGCTTTCGTGGTGGCAATCTCCGCCCTTGCGGCCGGTAAGGCGACCCTCCCCCTGACGGTTTACGGCGACACCATGTCCGACCCCTGGCCCTACGTTCCCTCGGGCTACATGGGCAACACCGGCGCGGTAAAGATGGACGACAAATGCACCACCAACCCGAAAGACGGCAAGACCTGCCTCAAGGTCACCTACAGCGCCACCGACAATTGGGCAGGCGTGGTCTGGCAGAGCCCGGCCAACGACTGGGGCGAGAAAGAAGGCGGCTGGGACCTAAGCGCCGCCAAGAAAGTAACCTTCTGGGCGCGCGGCGAGGAAGGCGGGGAGAAGGTAAAGGTCGAGGCGGGAATTCTTGGCAAGGACGCCGCCTTCCCCGATTCGGAAAAAGCCTTCTCCATGGAAATCACAATGACCAAGGAATGGAAGCAGTACACCGCCGACCTTACCGGCAAGGACCTCAGCTGCATCAAAACCGGCTTCTGCTGGGTCGTGGGCGGACAGGGCAAACCAATCACCTTCTATTTCGACGAAATCAAGTACGAGTAAGAACGCAAGCGGCCAAGAGCATTGAATTGAGATGAGATGAGGAGTTCGGTCATGAGTAATAATGTGAATAATACTAATCATAAAGGTACATGTTCGCAGCTGAAATCGGGATTTACCCTGATCGAACTCCTTGTCGTTGTCGCCATAGTATCCATCCTCGCCGGGTTTCTCCTCCCCGCCCTGCAAAAGGCTATCAGTAACGCCAGAAGCATCCAGTGCCTTGCAAGCACCAAGCAGATCGGCACCGCAATCCTGATGTACGCCGACGACTACAGCACCTACCTTCCCCAGTCTGACAAGATCGACCGTAACGAAGATCTCGCCATGAGCCGGGAGAGCACGGACAACTGCCTTATCTGGACCTGCCCCGAAGCCGACCTCTCACTGCCGTATCTGGACAAGGATATTTCTCCCGTAACCTATACGACAAGCAAATCCGGCCTGCCGTGGGTCAACGCCTGCGGTTCGGGGAAAAAGTACACCCAGATCCGTCGGCCGACCACAGCCCTGATATTGGCTGACGGATCCATGAACACCCAATGGGGTTCATGGATAACCATAGACGGCACCGGTGACATGTGGGGCTACAATGACTACTGGCAGGACTGCACGTGGTTCAACAACAACCGCAACCTCGACGACCCGGTATATGTCTCCGCGGCGGACGAGGACAAAAACGGAGCCACCTCGGGAATACGCTACCGCCACAACATGAACAGCAACACCAATGCGCTCTTCTTCGACGGCCACTCGGCTTCGTTCAAAAGGTACGGCATAAAAAGAGTAAATTTTATCACTTGCTGGTGATTATTGGTGTAAACTTAATGCTAGAGCGTAGTGCGTCACGACCAGAGCAATAAGGCTGGAGCAGAGATGGACAACACCCGCAGATTGGCCAAGCCCCAAACAATCCGCCCTGTCCGCACGGTAGGCTTTACCCTTGTGGAATTGCTGGTTGTGATCTCAATCATCACCATCCTCGCCGGACTGCTCCTCCCCGCCCTGCAGGTGGCACTTGAATCAGCAAGGCTTATCAACTGCACCAACAACAACAAGCAGATGGGCCTTGTGATGCAACTGTATGCCCAGGACAATACCGACTACTTCCCCTTCGGCACGGGGGGGCCGACTTATTATCCCGGCGGTCCCTCATGGTCTTCCACCACCAGCCCTGTTTCAAATTATGTCGAGGGGGTGGACAAGTGGGGGCACTGGTCTGCCGAGATTTATGAATGCCCCAGCGCGACAAATGACCTCGACCCAAACAGCAACTACCCTTACCACCTTTCATATGCCTGCAACAACCTCGTTCTGGTAAACGGAACGGATGAAACTGCCCGGCGTATTACATCGTTCAAGCATTCAAGCCGGGTTGCCGTATTTGTAGAGGCTCCAATCCACTTTGATTACGGGGCATGGTACCGGATTGAACCGTCTGACGCCCCGTGGCTGCCGTGGTCGCCGCAAACCGCGGGCGAAGGAACCTACCCGCTGCTCAATGTCGGCGGAGACGGTTCGGGCCAACCCAACAGCATACGCTTCCGCCACTCCAATGAGAGTTCTGCAAACGCGGTCATGATCGACAGCCACTCCCAGACCTTCAAGATCGGTCAGTTCCAACGCCAGCATCTTGGCGATAAATACTAACGGCCGCATTTCCCGCACCATCCGGCAACAGCCTCCCAAACCGCATTCTGGAATATGACTTGCAGATTCAACAATGAGCTATAATTGTTTATAAGCAGGTTTATTGCGCCCAAGCATCCGGCCCGGAGGATGGCCTCTTATCTGTGACATAAAATACAGGGCGGGAAGGAATGTCCGCTGAAGAGGGAAGATCTTCATATTAAAACGCCATGAGCGTGAAAGACAGTATGAATACATTTCTGGATATTTTCAAGGAAGCGTGGGGGGTGATGGGGGAGATGTCCCCTTACATTAATTTCGGCTTTCTGATGGCGGGGGTGCTTTCGGTTTACATCTCTCCCGCTTTTGTGGAAAAGCACCTTGGCCGGGGCGGCTTCTGGTCGGTGGCGAAAGCCTCCCTCTTCGGCATCCCCCTGCCACTCTGCTCGTGCGGTGTGATTCCCGTCTCGGCGGGCTTACGGAAGCATGGGGCAAGCAAGGGGGCGACCACTGCCTTTCTGATATCCACTCCCCAGACCGGCGTAGAGTCGGTAGCGATTGCCGCTTCCCTTCTGGGATGGCCCTTCGCCATTTTCCGCGTCTTTGCCGCTTTCTTCACCGGCTTGGTGGGCGGCGCTCTTGTGGATGTGGTCGATAAGGAACAGAATGGAAACGGTGAGCCCCCCCGCAAGGAAAACAACTGCACAGAAGCATGCTGCAACTCCGAAAATCCCGACGCAAAAAAGAGCAAGCTCTACCGCATTTTCCACTACGGCTTCGTAACCCTCGCGGGCGACCTCTGGAGCAGCATCCTGATCGGCATCTTCATCTCCGGCGTAATCGCCGCCGTTATGCCGAAGGATATGCTGGGTGAATATATAGGCACCGGCGTGCTTTCCATGGTACTTATGCTCCTCTTCGGCCTGCCGCTATACGTGTGCGCCTCGGCCTCGGTGCCGATCGCCTACGCCCTGCTGGCCCATCAGGGCATCAGCCCCGGCGCGGCGCTGGTCTTTCTGATCGCCGGTCCGGCAAGCAACGCGGCGAGTATCGGGGTCGTATACAAACTGCTCGGCAAAAAATCCACGATAGTCTATCTGCTGTCGGTCTCGGTCTGCGCAATCCTCTCGGGGCTTCTCCTGAACCATATCCTCGTCGCCTCCGAATCAGGAATGATGCACCAGCACGGAGCAGAAGCCGCGTGGTGGATAATGACCAAAAACATCAGCGCCGTCGCCCTGCTTGCAATACTGCTCCAGCGCTTCTGGTTGCCCCTCGTCCGCCCGGGAAGCGCGACCCATGAACACCAACACATGAAGGAGGGTGAAGGCATGATACTCAAGATAAAAGGCATGACCTGCAGCCACTGCGCCAACTCGGCAAAGACCGCTCTTCAGGGTTGCGCGGGTGTCAACTCAGCAACGATAATTCTCGAACGCGGCGAAGCCATTGTCGAAGGCTCCAAGCTTGACCCGGAAGCGCTCTCCGCCGCCATCAAGGAAGCCGGTTTTGAGGTGACGAATATCTCCAGACCATCTGCCGAAATTGACAGCTGTGGCCATGACCACTGACAATTTTGGCACTTTTTCCTGCACCCATTACAGGCAGATGAACCGGTTTAAAAAATAAAATCTGCAAAACACTGCGCATGAATCCAGTGCAGTGAGACACATTGACAGGGCCTGCCGAACGTATCACACAAGCTCAATACCGATTGAGACAGCATCATTTTTGCTCCCTTATGGCATGATCTCATAGAATTCTTGACTATTTTCGCTTTTTCCGGTTCAATTTTATGCAGGTATTTGGCCCGTAACCGGGGAAAGGAGCGAGAATGTCTGACTGCCCAAACAAGGAAAAGAACCTGAAAAACTGCACCTGCACCTACGAACCGTGCTCGCGAAAGGGGGTTTGCTGCGAATGTATTGCATATCATCGCAGAAATGGTGGCAGGCCCGCCTGCCTCAAATAAGGGTGGAGTGTCAACTTTTATCGTAGTCAGGTGTCTTTTGGGGCACCTGATTGCGTTTGCCCCAGCCTGTCCATTTTTTGTCTAACCGCTTTGGCCACATGGTTTTCACTGGCGATATCAGCAGTTACGGGTATAGTATTTGCTATTGAAGATCCGAGTGCCGAGGAGCATTCGAGTGTAAGGTTTTGGAGAGCCTTAAAACCGTAAGTTGTGCGATTAATGTAAATTGCACATGCCAGAAGCCATCTGACAGCAGGATATTTTCAATGAGCGATAAACCTATCTATATGGACAATGCGGCTACCACCCGCCTCGATCCTGAGGTTTTTGCCGCAATGGAGCCTTTTTTCAATAAGCATTTCGGCAATGCCGCTTCCAAATATTACCAGGAAGGGCGCACCGCCCATCAGGCGATGGAAAGCGCGCGCGGCCAGCTTGCCGGGCTCCTCGGAGCCGACGACGAGAAGGAAATCACCATAACCTCATGCGCCACGGAGAGCAACAACTGGGTAATCAATTCCCTGCTCCTGAATGGCACAAAAAAGCACGTGATAACCTCCGCCATCGAGCACCACGCAATCCTCGAGCCGATCGAGTTTCTGGAGAAGCACCACGGCATCAAGGCGACCATCCTTCCCGTTGACGAACGCGGAATGGTCTCGCCCCAGCTTCTCAAGGATTCGATAACCGACGAGACCGCGCTGGTCAGCATCATGCACGCCAACAACGAGATCGGCACCGTACTCCCCATCCGGGAGCTTGCGGATATCGCCCACGAAAAAGGCGTCCTCTTCCACACCGACGCCTGCCAGACCGTGGGCAAGATCCCGGTTAAGGTAAACGAACTCGGGGCTGATTTCCTCAGCCTCTCGGCCCACAAATTCCACGGCCCCAAAGGGACGGGAGCCCTTTATATCCGTAAAGGCACAAGGCTTGAGCCCTTTATCCGCGGTGGCGGACAGGAGCGCGGTCGCCGCGCCGGAACCAGCAACATCCCCTCCATCGTCGGCATGGGTAAAGCGGCCGAACTCGCGGGCAAGCGCATCGAGAGCGAAGCCCCGAGGGAGCGGGAACTGGTGGAAAAACTGTGGCAAGGCCTTAACGCCAAAATGCCGAAAATCCGCAGGAACGGCGACCCAGAAAAGCGCATCCCGAATCTACTCAACATCTGCGTGGCCGGCGTCGAGGGCGAGGCGGTTCTGGGTTATCTCGACATGTACGGCATCATGGTCTCCTCCGGTTCGGCCTGCACCAGCGGTAGCCTCGACCCGTCACATGTGCTGCTCGCTATCGGCCTGCCCGCCGAGGTCGCCCACGGCTCGATCCGCTTCAGCATGAGCCATGAAACCGAGGCGTCCGACGTAGAGCGTATTATCGAAATAATGCCGGATGTGGTCGAAAGGCTCAGGCAGATGAGTCCCACGTGGAACGGGTAAGCGTCCGTTTTTCAGGATAAAGAGAATAATGGCTGCACGCGGTTTCAATTTCGAGAAAGCCAACAAACAGACCGAAGAAGGCCCAAAGACGAATTGGCCCGGTTTTGGCAATAACGAAGCATACGGCGGCAACGGTGCGTGGGTATGGGCGGTTCTGTTCCTTATCCTCGGCTTCCTGATCGCCGTGATTGTTCACCGCTTCAAGAAGAAGTCAGAGGAAACACAAACTGCTGAGAAAAAGCGCGACAGGTTTCACGACATCTGCATCGAGAGCAAACTGACCGAGGAGGAGGAGCGGATCCTCATCGACAGCATAACCGAGGCAGGGATCGCGGTAACCGAAGACGCGCTTATGTCGCAGAAACGGTTCAACGCAGTCATCGCCCCGGCCATAGAAGCGCGGGTTGGCGAAAAACATTGCGAACGCATCCGCCGCAAGCTCTACTTCGGCGGCGAGATGGCGGAGGAGCCGAAGGATTTCGGAGGCACTCGAGACCTTGCTTCAGGCAGCAAACTGCGCCTGCATTTTCACGGAATCCCCGGAACCCACACCTGCACGGTGATCGGTATCTCCGATAAATCATTTGTCGTGACCCTGCCCATGGCGGGCGAACGGCACATACATCCGCGCAAAGGTGAAATCGCCGAGGGGTTTATGGAACTGGGGAACTCGCTCTTTTCTTTCGAGAGCATGGTGGAGGAAACTTTTCTGGGCGGCGTCTTCGCGTGCAAAATCAAGCACACGAGCGACATCAAGAAAGCCCACCAGCGCGAATCGTCCCGCGTGAACCTGGCCGAAAAGATAATTTTCAGCCACTTCTCCGGCTCCGCCATCGAATCCGGCAATATCGACATGGCGAATCTGGAGAGCCAGCTTACCGACCGCTGGGAAGGGGTGTTGCGCGATTTGAGCGTAGGAGGCTGCGCCATCGCCACCCCCGCGCGCAAGGATTTCGAGGTCGGTGACTTCGTGAAATTCAAGATCAAGCTCTTGAAGGATGAGCCGGAGCATAGCATATTCGGACAAGTTGTCCACGTTAGCCCCATCCCGGCCCACGACGGCGGCGGCCGCATCCTCCACATCCAGTTCCTCGGACTGGACGAAGAGGCGCAAGGAAGCATTACCCGTGCGGTAATGAGCACGCGCGAATCTTAGGCACGCAGCTTGCATAAGCGGGAATGAAGGATTTGAACGTTTATAACTTTTACCTCACACGGAGGAGCACAACATGGATCTGTATTCTGACATCGTAATGGACCACTTCAAGAACCCCCGCAACGTAGGGGCGGTTGAAAAACCCGACGGCGTCGGCGAGGTTGGCAACCCCACCTGCGGCGACATGATGACCATCACCATCAAGGTCAAGGACGAGCATCTCTCAGAGATCAAGTTCAAGACCCTCGGCTGCGGCGCGGCCATTGCCACCAGTTCGATGATGACCGAGCTCGCCCAGGGCAAGAGCATCGAGGAAGGGATGTCCCTCACCCGCGACATGGTTGCCGAAGCCCTCGGAGGCCTCCCCCCGGAGAAGATGCACTGCTCCAACCTCGCGGCTGACGGCCTTCACGCGGCGATCAAGGATTATCAGGAAAAGCTCGGCAAGTAAATCCGGTTTTGCAAAGCCTGTTACGTTTACATTTACGTTACAGGCGTTTTTGTTTTATGGCGGGGAATCAGATTGGCTGACAACGACAACGCAGGTAGCGATAATTCGCTCAGGTATCTTCCGTTCATCATGGTGATCGCGCTCGTGGTCGTCTTCCTGATGCGCGATTCAATCACGCCTGCCCACAACGGCAAGGGAGAGCGTTACAGCTCCGCC
>JAFGWW010000008.1 GCA_016936955.1 Planctomycetota bacterium
CGGGCCGTAGCCGACAATATCGCCAAGGCAGATAATCTTACCAATCCCCTTGTACTCGATTTCGGCCAAAACCGCCTTGAATGCCTCGAAATTGGCGTGAATATCGCTGATAATTGCGTACATCTACGGAGTTGTCACCTCATATTCAAAGGTATTACTTACCGAGAACCAGTCGCTCCCCAAGGAAGTTATCAAGGTCCGGTACTGCTTCAATCAGTTTCTTGGTTTTGTTGAAGTCGTATTTCACCCTGCGGTAAACGGCCGAGTCGCCGTCAAAGGTGACGTAGCAAGATTGGTTGTTACGGTCGCGCGGCTGTCCAACCGAGCCGACGTTGATGATAGCCTTTACCTCATAATCGAGCATGTAAAGGTTACCGCCCAGCATGTCCTCGGGGGGGCAGAAAAGTTCATTCTCCTCGAATACGCCGGGGAAGTGGGTATGGCCACAGAAAGCGTAACGCTCAATCGTGTCGAACTGTGGCTGCATTTTCAGCATATTGCGCGCGTCGCGCGGCATGAGATATTCTTCGGTCGGCTCACGTGGAGAACCGTGAACAAAGAGAATGTCTTCATATTTGAAGTGCGTCGGCAGCCCTGCGATCCACTCCAGCCACTCCGCACCTCCGGGAGAAGCGGAGATTGCCTGCCGCGTCCAGTCGATTGCGCTCTTGGCTCTGGCGTTGAAACGCTCGCCACCACCGGGAACGAGAGCACCTTCGTGGTTGCCCTTGATGATTATGCTGCAACGCTCTTTCGCCAGTTTGAGGCACTCCACCGGCTGGGGACCATAGCCAACAATATCCCCAAGGCACCATATCTCGCTCACACCCACGGAGTCGATATCGGCTAACACCGCTTCCAGGGCAGCAAGATTTGCGTGTATATCGGATATTATTGCGTATTTGGCCATAGAATCCTCAGGTGCTGTGTCGCGCATTAAAATAATATAACAGATTAATTCTTGATCTCAACTCCATTCTGCTTGAGGATGCCGATAAGGGTCTCAAGCCCGGACTTCGTCATCGGAGTGAGAGGCATGCGTACAACGCCGTTTCCGCGACCGGCAACCTTGAGAGCGGCCTTGATTACAATCGGGTTGGTCTCGATAAACATGGCCCGGGCGATGGGAAGCATCTTGTAATGAAGCTCGCGCGCCTTCGGGTAATCCCCGCTTTCGGCCGCGTCGCAGAGCGCCTTGCTGAGTTCGGGAACAAGGTTTGCTACCACGCTGACAATACCGGCCGCACCGACCGACATCATGGGCAGGGTAAGCATATCGTCACCGGAAAGGATCTCGATATCGCAGAGCTGACGAATGGCGCTAACCTGGTCAACGCTTCCGCAAGCTTCCTTGATGGAGACAACATTCTCAACCTCGTTGAACATGCGGGCGATGGTCTCAGGAAGAATCTTCGTACCGGTTCTGCCGGGTACATTGTAGACCATGATCGGAATCCCGGCCTCTTCGGCGAGAATGCGATAGTGCTGGAACTGCCCCTCCGGGGTGGGCTTGTTGTAATAGGGGGTAATCACCAACGCCCCGTCGGCACCGACCTCCTTGGCGAACTTGGTAAGCTTGAGAGCTTCGGCCGTGTTGTTAGACCCGGTTCCGGCGATCACCTTCGAACGCCCGGCGACAGTCTCGACGGTGAAGCGGATAACCTCCATCTGCTCTTCGTGGCTGAGAGTCGCGGCTTCGCCGGTGCAGCCGGCGGGAACGATGCCATCCGTGCCGCTTGCCACCTGCCACTCAATCAGCTCCTTGAGCATATCGTAATCGACGGCTGAAGCGTCGTCGGTAAACGGAGTCACGATTGCAACATTACTACCCTTGAACATTGTTGTCCCTCTCTGTCATTGACATTAATAATATAAAGAAAGTTTTTATGCGCGCGCCTCAAGCATCAGGCGTTTCATGGTGGAGACAGCCTCGCCAAGCCCGGTCATAACCGCGCGGCTTATAATGCTGTGACCGATATTCAGCTCTTCAATAGCTTCTATCGCGGCTATGGGAGCGACGTTCCTGTAAGTCAGGCCGTGACCGGCATTAACCCGCAAACCATGTTTCCGCGCCAATTCTACACCCAGAACAATTCTGTCAAGCTCAATTTTCTGTTTATCCTCCGAGGGCCATGCATTCGCGTAGCACCCGGTGTGGAATTCGATAAACTCCGCAGCGGACGCGGCAGACGCAGCGATCTGCTCTTCCTCGGGATCGATGAACAGGCTTACAATAATTCCCGCATCATGAAACCGTTTAACCACCTCCGTGGTATGGGCAAGGTCCGCCGCCACGTCAAGGCCGCCTTCCGTGGTAACCTCCTCCCGTTTTTCGGGAACAAGGGTCACCTGCTCCGGCTTCACATCCAGCGCTACCGATATAATGTCTTCCGACATACCCATCTCAAGATTCATGCGCGTGGTTATCATCTGGCGCAGCATGCGCACGTCGCGGTCCTGTATATGCCTGCGGTCTTCGCGCAGATGAATGGTTATACCTTCCGCACCAGCTTTTTCCGCGACAAACGCGGCATCAACCGGGTCAGGCTCGTTGGTCTTGCGCGCCTGCCTTATGGTTGCGACATGATCTATATTTACGCCCAGCTTAATCATTTTTTCTCCAACTGCTTCGTTGTCGCATTTTCAGCGGCCTTTTTCTTCTCCACCTCCGGCTGATCCGCGACCACTATCCACTCGACCTGATCGGGGCTGATCTGCACCACTCGCGCCTTTTTAAGAGGCAGGCTGCTGCATTTGACCTGGAATTTATTCTTACCGGCCGGAACCTTATCGTGCGAATCAACGTATATAACCAGCTCCGAAGCTTTCATCGTGCTCACATTGTCGATAACGCCCTCGACAGTAACGGTTACGGCCGCCGGTTTTATCTGCACCTCGCGGTAATCCTCACCCGGCGCAATCAGCACCCTGACCGGAATCTTCTCATTGAACGTTCTGCGCGATGGTTTTTCAATAAGTTCGACGGAGGCATAAACCTGCCGGTCAACCTTGATGGTTTTATCCTTCTTGCGGAAGGGCTGAAGATAAACCCATTCGGCAAAACCTACCGACCGGCCGCTGAGATCAATCGGTTCGGTACGGATGAAGTCCTGATCCGTAATCAGCTCCTTCGGCGCCTTGACCTCCACATACCACGGCTCCGATTGGGTAAGGGCGACGCTGTATCCCTTCTCCGGCTGCCCCACAGTCTCGACCTTTACGGCCAGGTATTTGCTGACAAGCTGCACAAGACTGGCGTTGATCGAGTTCGGCTTTATTATATTTACGCTGACCTGCGGCGGAATACCTTTGATGTCACGTTCCTCGAACTTGATCTCAAAGACCTTCTCCGGTACCTCGGGAACCTCGATAGTCTTGGTCAGGCGTATCTCGTCGGCATTAAGAGTAGACATTATCTGTCGCGCGCCGCGCACGCTGATCGTAACGTCCTGCGGAATATTGCCCTCCAGCTCCCAACCGGCCGGGACGTCAAGATCGATACGCACATCGAAGGTCTGCTCGACCATGCGACGGCTGTCGACATAAATCCAGATAATGGTGGCAAGCAAAACAGAGAAGAGTGCCGAGTGGTGGTTGATGCCAAGAAAGGCGTTTTTCGCCCTTGATGCGGTTCCGCCTTTTGCCTTTACCCTGGTTGAGGTTTCGGGACGATCAAGCATTCCTCACCTCCCCCGTATCTGTCTGCAGGCTGCCGTCCTCGACCTGGAAGCAGTTCTTGCGCAGGAACGCCTGCAGACTTTCATAGTCAAAGCCGCGGGTGATCTTCCCCTCCATGGCAACCGAAATAGTGCCCGTCTCCTCGGAGACGACAATAACCACGGCGTCAGTCTCTTCGGTCAGGCCAATTGCGGCGCGGTGGCGGGTGCCCATGCCCCTGCACTCCTCAACATTCTCGGAAAGAGGCAGTAGGCAGTTGGCGGCGGCGATCCGTCCCTGACGTATAATCACGGCCCCGTCGTGGAGCGGCGTGTTCTTGGTGAAAATTGTGCGGAGGAGCTGGCTGCTGATGGCGGAATCGAGAACCACACCACTCTCGATGTAGCTGCCGATCTTGATCTCGCGTTCCATAACCAGAAGCGCGCCGACCTCGCCCTTGCGCGCAATAGCCACGCTAGCGTCGGCGATATCCTCCTCAATCGTTCCAATGCTGCCGGAAAAAATCCTCAGCGCCCCTTCACCGAGACGCACAAGGCCGCGCCGGATCTCGGGCTGGAAAATAACCATAACAGCTACAAGGCTGACCGCCACCAGATGTTCCATGATGGCAACGACATTCTGGAGGTCAAAGACGCGGGCAACGAAGAGGAGCAAGGTAAAGATGGCCATGTAAACCAGGATAAGACCGCGTAGGACACCAGCACCTCTCGTGCCGCGCATGAAACTCATGGCGACGTAGACGAAGACGCTGATAATGCCGATCTCGGTCATGGTCTTGACGAGCCACCACGGGCCCTGATAGAGATTTGAGATCCATTCGAACAAGGCTTATATCCTTTTGCCGGCCTCGGTCCTGACGGCGTCGATCATACCCAGAGCCCGAACCGATTCCTTCACGTCATGCACCCTTATTATGGATGCGCCCCTGAGCGCGGCCATAACCGCCAGCGCAAGGCTCGCTTCCAATCTTTCCTCAACAGGAAGACCGAGGGCGTGCTGGATCATGGATTTGCGGCTCATTCCAGCCAGAACAGGATAACCTAATGAAAAGATTTCATCAAGTCTTTCCAGCAGAATTGCGTTATGCCTGAAGGTCTTTCCGAAGCCAAAACCGGGATCGAGGATAATATTCTCGCGCGCAACCCCGTATTTCTCGGCTTTTTTCGCAGATTCGAGTAGAAAAGTGGAAACCTCGGCAACGATATCGCTGTAACAGGGAGCCGCCTGCATATTCTCCGGCGTGCCCTTCATGTGCATCAAGATCACCGGACACCCTGACTCCGCCGCCACCGCGCCCATCTTTTCGTCTCCGCCAAGAGCGGCAATGTCGTTGACAATATCAGCTCCGGCCTTGAGAGCCGCAAAGGCTACACCGGATTTATTGGTGTCTATGCTGATGGGTATATCGGAGGTTTTCCGCAAAGCCTCAATCACCGGGACGACTCGACCGATCTCGACTTCCTCGCTAACGGGAAGACTGCCCGGGCGGGTGCTCTCACCACCAACGTCTATTATGTCGACCCCGTCCTCGACCATACGGGTTGCGGCAGCCACGGCGTTCTCAACCGAGCCGTACAGCCCACCGTCGGAAAAGGAATCAGGGGTGCAGTTAAGCACCCCCATTACAAGCGTCTTTTCCCCGAGGCTGAGAAACCTGTCTTGTGACAAATGGATGGTTCTATTCATCTGCCTTTTCGGTTCCGTCCTCTTCGGGTGATACCTCTGCCTTCGCTGCACCTTCATCGTTCGTAACTTCAGCACTCTCCGCTTCGTCCGCCTTTTGTGGCTCCTCGGAATTACCATTGCCATTTTTCCGGTTTGAGAGGGCCCGCTTGCCACGAATGGCGTCAAGATTTCTAGACTCATACAACAGGTCAACCTCTTCGCGAGTCAAGGATTCAAACTCCATCAGAGCGTCAACGATCAGGCATACATCGTCGCGTTTCTCTTCGAGCACAGTCTTGGCGCGGTCATAGCACTGGTCGAGAATCTCGCGCACCTCGTTATCGATTTTTTCGGCGGTAGCCTCGGAATATTCCTTGGTTTCAAAGTACGCGTTACTGCCGTCGTTATCGGGATAACTCACATAGCCAAGCTTGTCAGACATTCCCCACTCGCAAACCATCGCCCTCGCAAGGGAGGTTGACTGCTGGAAATCGTTCGAAGCGCCGTTGGTTATATCGTCGAGGAAAATTTCTTCCGCAACCCTACCACCAAGACGGACGCAGATCTCGCCGAGTATTTTCTTCTTGCCCATATTATACTCGTCTTTTTCGGGCAACTGCATGGTCGCGCCGAGAGCGCGGCCGCGTGGGATAATCGTAACCTTATGCAATGGGGTAACGTGCGGGATTTCAAGCATGAGAACCGCGTGGCCTGCTTCGTGGTAGGCTGTGGCGCGCCGGTCGTCCTCGTCCATGGAGCGACTGCGCTTCTCCTTACCGAATTTGACCTTATCACGCGCCTCTTCAAAGCACTCCATATCTACGGCGTTCTTGTCTTTCATAACCGCAATCAGAGCTGCTTCGTTCACGAGATTCTCAAGATCCGCGCCGCTGAAGGTTGGGGTGCCTCGCGCAACTACGGTGAGGTCGACATCTTCGGAGATTTTCACGCTCTTGCAGTGAACCTTGAGGATCTGCTCGCGCCCACGGATATCCGCAAGGTCAACATAGATGCGCCTGTCGAAGCGACCGGGACGCAGAAGCGCCGGGTCGAGAACGTCGGGCCGGTTGGTGGCGGCGATCACGATTACGTTGTCGTCGGAGGTGAAACCGTCCATCTCGACAAGAATCGCGTTGAGGGTCTGGGCGGTCTCGACCCCGCTGCCGGGGAGGTCGTTTGCCCTGCGGCGACCGACAGCGTCGATCTCGTCAAGAAAGATTATGCAGGGCGAATTCTGCTTCGACTGCTCGAAAAGGTCGCGGACGCGGCTTGCACCCACGCCGACAAACATCTCCACAAAGTCAGAGCCGCTGATGCTGAAGAATTGCACGTCAGCCTCGCCGGCAATAGCTTTGGCCAGAAGGGTCTTACCCGTACCGGGAGGGCCGATCAGGAGGACACCCTTCGGCAGGCGACCGCCGAGGCGCTGGAATTTTTCGGGATGCTTGAGGAACTCGATAATCTCCATGACCTCCTGCCGCGCTTCGTCAACACCGGCGACGTCGTCGAAGGTCTTGCGGGATTTATCCTTGGAGAAGCGTACGGCCCTGCTCTTTCCGAAAGAAAGGATGCCGCCGCCGCCCGCTCCGCGCATGGGCCTGAAGAAGAAGAAATAGATTACGAAAAGAACCACGAGCAGAGGCGCCCACGTTTCGAGGAAAACGCTCATGGGGCCGCGCGTGACATAGTCGGCGTCAATCCCCTTGCTTGTGGCAAGATCAAGATACTTGTCGCTGGAGCGTTCGGGAAGCAGGGTCTTGAAGCGGGTTGGCTCTCCCTTGCTCTTGCCGGAATCATAATATGATCCGGTCGCGTAACCGGTGCTCTCTTCGATCCTGAGGCTTTTTATCTGTCCCGCTTCTATCTTTTTAAGAAGATCCGAGGTATTGATCTTCTCCACATTACCGCCGAACAGGGCGCCCGGCTCAAGAAGATAAATGAAAAGCATCACACCCACGAATGCCAGAAGCCAGAACGCCATCTGGTTAATCTTGGGGCCTTGAGGGTTGCTCCTGTTGCGCTTGTCGTTGGGGCCGTCTATACTCATTATTCAACTCTGTTCCTGGGTAAAAGGTATAAATGAAAGTTACCACATCGCGATGGTTTGGCGCACGATTTCCTTGGAGAGTTCCTTGATTGCGGAGTCGTCGGCAGCGGACTGGAGTTCGCCGCGGTCAACTTCGTAAAGACCGGATACGGAGCTGGACTGGCTGCTGTTCAGGACCAGATCCTTGATAATCGGCCGCTGCTCGACTTCGTCGTAAAATGTAACCCGAACCGTAATGGAAACCCTGACCGACGCGGGCTGGTCGTCCTTGGTCTCAAGATAAACCTTTCGTTCGACTTTGGTAATCTCGCCATCGATGGTGGCGTTGCCGCCGCTATTCACTACGCGAACCTGCGGATCGTTCTGCAGCTGTTCGATAATGCCTGCGGTAAGCTTGGTCTCAAGCCCTTTGTAAAGGGTCTTGGTGTTCTTGAAGACAGGAACCTGAACTGTCCTGATATGCTCTGGAAGTCCCGAACGGGTACTGTAATTGCAACCGCCCATTACAAACGCGGAAAGCACAAGCATTGCGCACGCAAAAGAAGCTCTTCTAAGGTACATCCCATTCCCCCTTGATATTCGTGGATTATTATTTCAGTTCGTCGGCAATATCCCAACCATTGTCGCTCGAGATATTATTCGATTTGTTCTTCTTTTCAAAATCATCTGGCACAGGATCAACACGAAGGTCCTCCCTCGCCGTCCTGACGTTCTTCTTTTTCCTTGCAGCAGCCGGTACCGCCATGGCCGCGCTGTCATCGTTCATGCTGAACCCGCTGCCGATCGCGTTGTCGTCTTGCTTATCCGCAAGGCCGCCATCGGTACTCTTGCTGCTTTCGTCCAGATTCAGGGTCCATCCCCTGGTGCTGGTCTTGCCGGGTTTGAGGCGCTTGCCATCGTCATCACCAAGAAGCGGGATATCTCCCTCGCCGCTGGACGCAGGGAATGCGCCTGAGACCGAGGGGGCTTTCTTCACCTCATCCTCGATCACGCCGAAATCATCTTCGGAGACGCCTTTCGAATTATCAACGCCCTGCCCGGGAATTGTGGGCGGGACAAGCCCTCCGCCGGTGACCGGGTCGGGTTTATCGAAACCGGGACGTGGGGCGTCTGCGTTTTCGGGATTAACCGTCGCGGCAAAGCCTCCACTGTTCGGTGTATTGACCCCCGGGATCGGCTCCAGAATTATCTCGGACTTAACCGCGCCCTGGTTGTCGATCTGCGGCGTAACGAATTTAGGCTCTTCCTTTTCATCCCTGAAAGGATTCGGAAGTTTCAGGTTAAGCTTAGGCATGCTGGGGATAAAGCGACTCGACTTCGGCTCGGGGATATTCTCCCCAACCTCGGCAAGACGGTCACGCGCCTGCTTGGCGTATGAAGTTTTCGGAAAACGCTGGGAAAGCTCCTGCCATGAGAACACTGCGGCCTTGCGGCTCTCGGGGCTGCCCCGGTTCCAGTAGAACATGGAGGCGTCCCACATTTTCTTAGCCTCCATCTCCTCAAGCTGGCTGAGGCTCTCCTCGACTTCGTTCATATCCTCTTGGTTTACGTTCTCGCCCTTCTCCTCGTTTTCACTCCTGACCTGCCGGATAACGGAGCGGACTTCCTGCGTGTCGGCCTTGCCCTCGATCACTTTGGCTTTGGTAATACCAAGGCGGGCGCGGCTGACGAGCGGGCTTTTGGGGAATTCATTGAGGAGGCGTTCAAAACTTTCCTTGGCCTTCTCGGTATCGTTCAGCAGAAGATAAACCTCGCCGAGTGAGACGAGTGCGTCGTCGGCATAACTTCCAAAGGGGTC
>JAFGWW010000074.1 GCA_016936955.1 Planctomycetota bacterium
GGGGTTGGAGTTGATAAGCACAACCTCGTAACCTTCCTCATTGAGCGACTGGCAGGCCTGGGTGCCGGAGTAGTCGAATTCGCAAGCCTGACCGATAATGATCGGCCCCGCCCCGATGATGCAAATTTTCTTAATGTCTGTCCGTTTCGGCATCTCTTATATTCTCCAAATCACTGGTTTTATTTTATATCTACGCAAGCACCTTCTCGATCTCGCCAAGTTCGTCTATGGTGAAATCAAGATTCTCGATTACCTTCACATTCTCCTCGATCTGGCTCACGCGGCTCGCGCCGATGAGGGCGGAGGTAACGCGCCCGTCACGCAGAACCCACGCGAGCGCCATCTGCGCAAGGCTCTGGCCGCGGCTCTGGGCGATCTCGTTGAGCGCCTTGATCTGGGCAAGCTTATCATCCGTGATGGCGTCCTTCTTGAGGAATCCGTGGGCCTTGGACGCCCGGGAACCTTCGGGGATGCCGCCGAGATATTTATTCGTAAGCATTCCCTGCGCGAGGGGGCAGAAGACGATGCTGCCGATCCCCTCCTCCTCAAGCACTTCCTGCAGGCCGTTCTCGATCCACCGGTTGAACATTGAATAACTCGGCTGGTGGATAAGGCAAGGGGTTCCGAGTTCTTTCAGAATCTGGGCCGCCTCGCGGGTCTGTTCAGGATTATACGAAGAGATCCCCGCGTAAAGCGCCTTGCCCTGCCGCACCGCCGAGTCCAGGGCACCCATGGTTTCTTCCAAGGGCGTTTCCGGATCGGGGCGATGGGAATAGAAAATATCCACGTACTCCAAGCCCATGCGCGAAAGGCTCTGGTCAAGGCTGGAGAGGAGATATTTCCTGCTGCCCCAATCCCCGTAAGGGCCGTCCCACATGTGGTAGCCCGCCTTGGTGGAGATAATCAGCTCGTCCCGGTAAGGGGCGAGGTCGTCCCTGAAAATGCGGCCGAAGTTCTCCTCCGCCGATCCGGGCGGGGGGCCGTAATTATTCGCAAGATCGAAGTGGGTAATACCGAGGTCGAAGGCGCGGCGCAGCATGGCGCGGGCGTTCTCCAGCGTATCCACCCCGCCGAAATTGTGCCACAGGCCAAGGGAGATGGCGGGAAGCTTGAGCCCGCTCCTGCCGCAGCGTTTGTAGACCATTTCAGAGTATCTGTCATTGTTCGCGATATATGGCATCTTTATTCCTCAAATAATTCCGTAAGCGCTCAGCATGATCGCCACAATGCCAATGGCCGCAGCGAAGGCGAGGACATAAACCACTTTCCGCCGCAGGCTGTAGGGCGGAAGGGCATCGTCGCTGCAGGGGCATAGCGGGGCGCGCGTATCAATTTCCTTATGGCACTTGGGGCAGACCTTATTACTCATAACAGACCTCTACTTTCTTCCTATCGCGATCAGGCGCGTGGCGTTTTCGTCGTAGGGCGCTCCCTCAAGGTTGCCGTAAAGTTCAATCTTTTCAAAACCTGCACAAAGCATCATTTCATTTATCTCTTCGCCGGAAAAAACCGTCTGCTCGAAATGAAAATCCCTCTCCATCCCGTTATATTTCAGGCGCCACTCGTTGCGGATCTTCCCGCCGCCGTCAAGGAGGTCTATCCTCTGCTCCATGACTGAACCATTTGGCGCTTCACTTATCTTGACCGGCTCGAAGTTGCGGGAAAGATAATCCCTGCACACAAGCTCGAACAATACCGCCCCGCCGTGTCTGAGGCTTTTATGGTAATTGGCGATAATCCGCACGTCCTCCTCGGCACTCTCGAAATAGCCGAGGCTGTTGAACATGCTTATGGCCAGGTCGTAACTCTCGGGGCGGACGAAAGAGCGCATGTCCTGCCGCACCAGTTCTATCTCTATTCCGCTCTCTTTCGCGCGGCTCTTTACCCTGTCGAGCAGGCGACTGTTCAAATCCACCGCCGTCACATCAAAACCGCTTTGCGCGAGAACCGCCGCGTGGCGTCCGGGGCCGCAGGGCATGTCCAGCGCCCTGCCCTTTTCGACGCCTGTAAGTTTCAGCACCTGTCCGACCTGCTCACACGCGATATCCTCCTTCTCGGAGGTGAAGATGTGATCGTAAAGGTCGTTCCAGAAACTGTCATCCGAAAACCACTCAGACATTATTCAAACTACTTTCCAAGCAACTCCCCATTCGCCTGCGCCCATTCGGTCGGGCTGACACGAGTGCGGTTTACCATATCGTAAGCCATCACAAGGTTGCCGCCGCACTTGACCGCAAACTGGTTGTCCTTGCCCCAGATTACCGTCTGGCTGTGCACATCCGGTTCCTTGATCACATCGGCCTGACGCATATCGGTATAGCTGTTCTGTCTCACATAAAATATTCTGTCCGGCGAAAAGAGATGGGTCTCCCAGTATTTGGTTACGCCATCCCTGCCGCGGGACTGCATCTGCCGCGCATAAACCTGCACGCTGTACATCCCGTCAGGGCTGCTTGACGAGGTCACGTACTCGAGGGAACGGACATCGCCATGCGCCATCTGGTTTTTACCTATGTAGGTCGTAACGCCGGCAGCAAAAGCCAATGTAAAAGCAACGGCGGCGATGACACTGAGAACCTTACCCGCCCCATCCTCCTCGCGGGTCAAACCGCCCTTGAGGAAGTAAAAGGCAAGCAGGATAAATCCGACAGGCATAAGCACCCAGAACCTGACGCCCCACAAGGGACTCGGATAAATCATATAGCCGATATTGTTGAAGCTGATCTTCCACACAAAAAGCAAAATGCCATAAAGGACGATCGGCTGCGTGAGAATCAACCCGGCGTAATAAACCGGCACCATCTTCCAATTGACCTTGATCGATTTCTTCAGAATCACAATCAGCGGAAGCAGACCGCCGAGTAGCAACAGGAGCAAGGCGTCAATCGCAACCAGCCCCAACCACATTTCACCATTCATCACTTTCCCTCCCCAGCTTTTCCCCCAGCACTAATTATTTAATCCTATGCAACAACAGGTTTGCCCGTGCGCATCATGTCAGTAAAAAGCCCGAAGAGGTAGCGAGAGTCGTGGGGGCCGGGTGCAGCTTCGGGGTGGTACTGAACAGAGAAGAGCGGCAGTTCCTTATGGGCCAGGCCTTCGACGGTATTATCGTTCAGGTTCATATGGGTAATCTCGACCGGCTTGTCCTTGAGCGAATCCATATCAACCGTAAAGCCGTGGTTCTGGCTGGAAATCTCGACCTCGCGGGTGCAGAGGCGCATGACCGGCTGGTTGCCGCCGTGGTGGCCGAATTTGAGTTTGTAGGTCTTGCCGCCGAGAGCCTGCGCGAGGATCTGGTGGCCGAGGCAGATGCCGAACATGGGAACCTTGCCGATCAGCTTCTCCACCTCGTTGACGATATAAGGCAGCGCCGCCGGGTCGCCGGGGCCGTTGGAGAGGAAGACGCCGTCAGGCTTGTAGGCCATGACCTGCTCTGCGGTGGCCACGGCCGGAACCACAGTCACCTTGCAACCGTTACTCACCAGAAGGCGGAGAATATTGTATTTGATCCCGTAGTCGAAGGCGACTACATGGAACTCCTGCTGCTTCTGCTTGGCGTCGGGACAGGCTTCGGTCCATTCGTAAGGCTCGGACACGGAGACTTCCTTGACGCAGTCGCGCCCGACCAGCCCCGGGCTGGCCTTGGCCTTGGCGACAAGGCTCTGCTCGTCAAGGTCGGTGGTGGAGAGGATGCCCTTCATCGCACCGGCTTCGCGGATATGCTTTACCAGACGGCGGGTGTCAACCCCTTCGATGCCGATAATGCCCTGCTCCTTGAGCAGTTGGCCAAGAGGCTTGCTGCTGCGCCAGTTGGAGGCGATGCGGCTGTTCTCCTTGACGATAAAGCCTGACATCCAGATTTTCTTAGATTCAAAGTCCTCTTCGGTGATGCCGTAGTTGCCGATCAGGGGGTAGGTCATGCAGACCATCTGGGCGCGGTAAGAGGGGTCGGTAAGAATCTCGGGATAGCCCATCATGGAGGTATTGAAAACCACCTCGCCGTCGCATTCGCCGTCCGCCCCGAAAGAGCGGCCACGGAAAATGGTGCCGTCCTCAAGCGCAAGTATCGCCGGTTTAATCATCGCGTGTCTGTCCTCTATATTTAATCAAAAAGCCTAAAAGGCGAAATCACATACCGAAAAAAAAGCCTTTCCCCTCAGGGAAAGGCGGAAACACTTTACCTTAGTCCCCTTGCGTAAGGGGTAGCCACGGTACTACTTTTTATCTGTTTGGCCACAAGGCAGCCGATTGTTCCTGCCATTTCCGCTCCGTCTGAACAATAATATGTATATAGCGTCTATTGGTAAAATTTCGGGAATTATACGCCTCTTACCCAAAAAGGCAACAACTTTTGCCGAAGGCATAACATAAAACAACATAAATTACTGTCACGAAAAGACTTTCACCGCCACTGCTCATTTTTCACCGTGAAAACTCCGCTCTGCCACCTAGTTTTCACAAAACCATTGTATCATCCAGCCATGCCTGATATATTTGATATTTATCGCGATATAAGTTTATCTGATCCAGCTATCAGCCTTGAGGCTTGAGAAAGACAACCATAGATTATGCCTGAATTTCTGCAGAACATGAGATGGGACTGGTGGGAGCTTATCGGCCTTGTGGGCGAGGGGCTTTTCTTTCTGCGCCTCATCGTCCAGTGGACGGCGAGCGAGAAGGCCCGCAAGCCGGTTCTCCCTATCAGCTACTGGTATATGTCACTGGTGGGCTGCATCATCGTTATTTTCTACGCCTTCCATATCGGAAGCTTCGTCGTCCTCCTGCCGCAGGTTGTCGGCATCGGCCTTTACGCGCGCAACCTCCAGCTGGAGCTCTCCCACCGCGCCTATCTCGCGCGCATTGAAACTGCGGGCATGAATTCACCCGACTACCAATGGCCGAAAATATCCGTAATCATACCCGCCCACAATGAAGAGAACTTCATCTCCGAAACGCTGGAAAACATTTGCGCCCTCGACTACCCGGGCCCCGAGCCCGAGATCATCGTCGCCCTCAACGGATGCACCGACAATACCGAAGAGGTTGTGAAAAAATTCGGCAAGGTCAGGCTTATCAAGAATGAGAAAGCCGGCATCTCTTTCGGACGAAATCTAGGCGCGTCCATCGCCACGGGCGAGCTTTACGCATTTCTTGACGCCGACACGACGGTGGACGAAGACTTTTTTGTAAAGATCGCGGAAAACGCCCACGGCAAGGAAAAAGTAATTATGGGGATTGCGGGCAAAGCCGACCACGGCGGGCCGGTGGTCTGGGGAACCTTCAAGATAGCCAATTACTACGCCAGAAAAAATCAGGTATCCCCGCCCGGCGGCCTGACAATCTTATCCAAATCGGTCTTCGACGAGATAGGCGGCTTTGACGAAAAACTCCCCCAGGGCACCAATACCGAATTCATCAACCGCGCAAAGGAAGCGGGCGCGGAATACATTTGCCCCGACGACATGATCACAACCACCTCGGTAAGGCGTTTCGAGAAGGTCGGCATCGTCAGGCAGATGCTGATATGGCGGCAGAACCACCGCGAGATAATGGAGGGCAACCGCGATAAGGTGGAGAAAAAAGATTACGAGGTGATCA
>JAFGWW010000009.1 GCA_016936955.1 Planctomycetota bacterium
CCCTTTATGTGGACGGAAAGCCTTTTACTGTAAAGGGCGTAACTTTCGGCGTGCCTGACGAGGACACCGCCAAGCTTGAAGAAGCGTTTAAGGATCTCAAGTTTCTGGGCGTGAATGCGATCCGCAACTGGGGCGTCGGCAAGGGAACGAAAAACCTGCTGGATGCGGCCGACCGGCAGGGTATCAAGGTCTGTCTCGGCATCTGGCTGCGCCACGGACGTGAGGGCGCGGAAGGAAGCGACAATTTCAATTGGATCAGCGACGAAGCCGGACGCAAGGCGCAGTGGGATGGCGCGATTGAGGCGGTAAAGAAATTCAAGGACCATCCCGCCATTCTCATGTGGGGCCTCGGCAACGAGGTTGTTCTCAATCTCGGTTCGGAAGAGGAGAAGGTGGCTTACGCAAAATTCCTCGGCAAGCTCTCTACCGAGATAAAGAAGATAGATCCGAACCATCCCTGCGCCTCAGCTGGGGCATGGTCGATTCCGTGGAAATACTGGAAAGAGTATTGCCCCGACCTCGACGTTTACGGCGTTAATACTTACGGCCCCGGAGTTCAGGTGCTGGACAAGGAGCAGGAAAAGCTCGGGGTCACCAAGCCCTACCTCCTTACCGAATACGGTTCGCGCGGCAACTGGGACGCGCCCAAGGACGCCAACGGCGCAATCATCGATCCGACCGATCAGGAAAAGTTCGACGCCGTAGCCAAAGCCTGGAAAGAATGGATCGAGCCAAAGCCGGGCTGCATCGGTGCCTTCATCTTCCATTACAGCGATTTCCACAATGCCGTCGGCGTCTGGCAGGCGACCCGCGTAATGGGCTACAAGCGTCCCACCTACTGGGGAATCTACAAGGCCTATACCGGCAAGGACCCTGTAAACGATTATCCGAAAATCTCGAAATTCTCCATCCGCAAGGACGCCGCGCAGGTCGGGGACTGGCTCGCCACCGACCTCGCCGTTACAGACAAGGAGAATGATAAACTCACCGTCGAGTTCTGGTGCAACCAGAAAGACAGCAGCTATAAGGACGGTTGGAAGATGATAAAGCTGGAGACCAAGGGCAGCCTTGCCGACGGTTTTCAGGTCAAGGTGCCGGACAAGAAGGGCGTTATCAAGATTTACGTCTACGTTCTGGACGAAGCGAAAAACATGGCCGCCGCCTCGCGCTCGGTCGCGATCATGACCAAAGAGCAGATCGAGACCGGCAACAAGGCAGGGCAGAAGGCGGAGCTTCCCTTCTATGTCTATAACGACGAGGGCAGCGCCGACAATCACTATGTTGGTTCCGGCATGATGGGCGATTTCAACGCCATGAAGATCGATTACAAATGCACCGACAATCCCCAGAGCGGAGACAGCTGCATCAAGTTCAACTACACCAAGGGCGACGGCTGGTTCGGCATGGCATGGCAGGACCCGCACAACGACTGGGGCACGAAGTATGGCGGCTACGATTTCTCCGGCGCGAAGGCCTTCTCCTTCTGGGCGCGCGGAGAGCAGGGGGGCGAGAAGATCAAGTGCGGCTTCGGCCTCATCTCGCGCGACAAGACCTGGTTTGATACCGCCAAGGCCGACACGGGAGATGTCATCCTGACCAAGGAATGGAAGCAGTACACCATCAGCCTCGAAGGCCGCAACATGACCCGCATCAAGACCGGCATGACCATCTTCTTCGGCGGCAGCGGAAAACCCTTCACCTTCTACATCGATGGAATCAAGTACGAGTAAAGACAGACCGCGAGACAGCAGGAAAAAACGGGGCCCTCACCGGCTCCGTTTATTTGTTTAGATGTTGCAATGGTTGTGACACAATAGCTGTATTAGTGAAATACCGTTGGCGTGGGTGAATAAAAAAGAGCGATTTCTCGCTATGTACATCCATGCTGATTCGTGCATCTTCGGTTAAGTGGTGGTGGCGCGGGATATTCTATATTTACTTATTCTTTCGCGCACAGAATTTGTGCTGTTTTCACCGTAGGATGGGCCCGTATACTCTATGTCAATATTTGCTGAAGCCCTGCACAGCACTAGCACAAATTCATCGAGCTTGCCTAAGCACACCTCTGGGATATATGTTGCTTCTCCGCTTTCGTCACATGTAATGGATACCTGTGGCAGTTCGCCAGAATTGTCTACTTTAACCAGAGATATCATGACAAAAGGAATATGATAATCTTTTCCTTTGGCCGTCCATCCTATGCCTGTCGAGTCAATATACAGTTTGTACATGTTGAAGGGTGGGCCGAAGGAACCATGTATAAAAAGGAGCCAAAGGATAAGCACTGATAATACAAGAAGTGCCATCGCAGTAAGAATAGATCTTGTTGCAAGATTCTGACTGGCGGCATAAAACAAGAAAAATACAAACGGACACAGAAGCAGAAAACACAGCACCTTACCGACCAACTTCTGCTGAGTATCCTTGCTTACGTCATATCGGAACATTTCGGCATTAGCTAGCTTAACCATAATGTTGCAGCCCTTTGATAAGATATTGCCTGCATTAGTCCCTGCGTTAGTTCAGATTCTGAGTCCCGCTAACTCAACTAGCACATGGCAACCCGCTATTTGCTATCATAGCCTTCTTTGTCGTCAATCAGGTTCAGTATCGAGAAATAGCGATTCCTCACCGCTTCCAACCTTATCTGATCCGCGCTGATGTCGGTGATTTCCATCTGCAGGCCGTTCAGTTCGTCAATGTTATCAGAGAGCAGCACGAAAATATTGCCGTCCTCCAGCGACCAGGTCGCCTCGGCTTTTTCGCCATCTTCGGTTGTGAGAATGAATTTTCCGTCTGCCTGAATATACACATGGTCGGCGGTCAACGCTGACTCATCGGTGGGGCGCCAGTGCCCTATCAGTTGCTTCTCGACCGATGGCGGCGCAGTGACGGAGGCGGGTGCGGGGGCAGACGGAGCCGGGGGGCTCTTTTCAGCCGGTGACTCTGCCTTCCCTTTTATCGAAACCGCTACAACAACAGCAACCACCAGAATGATGGCGGCGAATATCAATGCACGCGTCATGTTTCATCCCCTGATATGAAAAGCAAAAGCGGGACACAGTCCAAGCAAGGCTTTATATGGTATGTATTGCCGCGTGCCATGCAACCATTTATCGCAATCACACCGCCTTGGTCGAATCTCTGACGACGATGGAGGTGGCGAGGGTGACGGAGGTGGGGACTTCTTCGTCACCGGACATGCGCTTTGTCAGTTTCTGCACCGCAGTTTTGGCCATCTCCTCGACAGGCACGTTCACTGTGGTCAGCCTGGGTGAGATCTGGGAGGCGAGGTAAATGTCGTCAAAGCCTACGACAGAGATGTCATTGGGGATGTTTTTGTTCGAGTTTTCGCAGATCGCCTGAATCGCGCCCGCCGCCATCTCGTCGTTCATGCAGAATACTGCGCTCAGGTCAGCGTGGTTTTCCAGAAGCGATTTCATCGCCTCGAAACCTCCCGGCGCCTGGAAATCCCCGTAGGCGATGGGCGCGTTCATGATGATTCCCTCCGCGCGGAAAGCGTCTTTGGCTCCTTCCATACGCTCGGCCGTGTCGGGCTGGCTCCGCTCGCCCGCGATAATCCCGATCTTGCGGTGGCCGAGGTCTAGCAGGTGCTCGATGGCGAGGAAAGCTCCGCCCCGGTTGTCGGCGCAGACCATGTCAAGCTTGATTCCGGGCTGGGTATGGCCGACCACCACGGCGGGGTAATCGCTCTCGGCGATGAGGCGCAGGGCGTTGCTGCTGAAGGGGCCGACGCAGATCAGCCCGTCGATGCCGGCGGTGTTTATGACATCCATCACCTGCTGCTCCCTGCCCTCGTGGTTGCAGTGCAGAAGCATGAGGTTGGCGTTTATCGGCGCAAGGGCCACGCGCATGGCGTCGAGGAGCTTGATGTGGAGGGGACCCGTATCGTTTGGTACCATCACGGTCGAGATTACGCCGATTGTTGTCATCCCGCGCCTGATCGGAGTGGCCGGGGTTTCGCTCCGCTCCGAGACAAAAGTTCCCTGCGCCGGGACGGAGTAGATAATCCCTTCCGCAATCAGTTCGGCAATGGCGCTTCGCACAGTCGCCTTGTTGAGCTTGTATTCGCTGGCCATATCATCCATGCTGGGGATGCGGTCGCCGGGAGCGAACTCGCCGCCAGTTATCTTTTCGCGCAGGATTTTAGAGAGCTGGCGGTAGAGAAATGTGCGCTTACCCTTGCTGCGTATAAGGTTATCAGATTTTGATGTCATGGCGTCTCCTGCAAAAGATAATAGTATGGTACCAGTATTATACTGTATCGATATCCATGTGCAAGGTAAATGGGATGATTTAATGGGGTTAAAGCGGAATTTGTTCCTTGACCTGACGTGTGAAGTTAAAATACCATGCTATCTGACTTGAGGGGAAGATTTTATGCAAGTTTATGAAAGGGAATAGATATGACAGCAATGATCAGGGCAGTTGGGTGTTTCTGCATGGTTTTGGTGATGTTGGCGGTTCAGACAGCTTGCGCGGGAGAGGACCAGGGCAAGGTGGCGGGCGCAGCGCTCAAGGCCATGTCCGAGAAGTGGCAGCGCATAAGCAAGAACGGCTTTGCCGATGTTGATGAAGCCAGAGGCGTTATGGGCGACTATGCAAATGACAAGGCTGCATTGGACAAGCTTGCCAAGGACGCGGGCAGTCTTAAGGCGGAGCTTGACGCGGCGGGTAGTGCGCAGAAGGCTTTTGACGCTTATATTGAGAAAACCAAGGGTGAGTTGGATCAAAAGCTCACCCAGTGGGCAAAGACGGCACCGATGATGGCAAAGCGTTGGGACATGGTTTCCCAGCAGGCGCTCGACAATGGAACCAATGTTCCGCAGGGAATGATCGATATCTATAAAAAATCAACCAACCTCTCCGAGTCCAAGAAGGAAGTTGGGATTTATACCGCCATTGCCGGGGATAAGGACGACAAGGCCAAGGAGTTCAACGAGAAACTTGATTATGTCGAGAAGGTCGGGGTCAAAATGGGCGCGGTCGATTCAGCCGTGACGCCGCGCGATTCATATGCCGACGGGGACAAGGCCGACCTGAAAGGCAAGATTGAAAAACTGTGGAAAGAGACCTATCCCAAGGACGAGGTGATTGGGGTTCGTTTTATTGACGAGAAGTGGACGCGCAAAACCGAAAAGCGTTATAACAATGTCCTTGGTTGGTACCTTCTTGATTTCAGCAGCCTTGAAGTCCGCGTTGTGGTCAAGCAGGACAAAGACGTTGCCGATATTTATCCTGTTTACCTGACCAAGGATCACCTCAAGAAAGACGAGCTTGAGATCGACGTGGAAACCGCCAAGAGCGCACCCGCATTCAAAAGCCAGATGCTGCTCAAGAATTACAAGCCATAGCCGTTGCATTTTCATAACTACCGTTTGATCCTGACGCCTTTCGGTTGATTGCCGGGAGGCGTTTTACTTTCGCGCGGCGCTTGGCGGGTGGCCGCGATATTTGCGGTAGAGGCGGGAGAAATAAAGCTGGTCGTCGTAACCCACCCGCGCGGCAATTTCCTGAATGGTTAAGGATGGTCGGGTTTTCAGAAGGTGGTCGGCGTGGTCGAGTTTTATCCCGATAATAACCTCTTTGAAACGCTTGCCAAGTTGCTGTCTGAAAAGATGGGATATTGTCGATTCGCTGCGGTGGGCGTGGGCTGCGATCTCGCCAAGGGTTACGGGGCGGGCGATGTGTTCGCGCAAGTAATCGAGTAGTGGATCAATGGTGGCGGGTGCCTGCCGTTTTACCATGTGCTGGGCGTTGATGTAGCGAACGAGCAGGTCGAACATTTTCAGGATGCGCGCGCTCTCCTCCGTGCCAAAGCAGGGGAGGGCGTCCCAGCGTTTGCGTAATTCCTTTGGCTTGTCGCAGAGTTTCTCGAGCTTGCGCCGCTGGCTCTCGCCCTTGCCCTCCACTCGGAATTGTCCGATCATGACATGTCCCACCAGCATCTCTTCCTGATAGACTGGAATGATCGCCTCCGTCAGCCCGGCGTGGCAGGTGTAGACATGGAGCCGCTTCTGCGATTTTGCTTTTGCGCGGTGGGTGATGTCTGTGGCGCGGCAGCGTTTATCAAGCCCCATCTCCTCGCGAAGATAGGAGCAGAAACCCGCCGGTTCGCGGTGGGGCGCGCCGGTTTTCATCTCCTCCCCGCTGGGGGAGAAGAAGGCGATGCGGATGCCGAAGAGGGCGGAGAAGGTGTCGAGTATCTCCTGCACCTCGCTGCCGAAGATGAAATCAAGGGAATCTTTCATGATGTAAAAATAAAGCATAATTGCAGGAAAGTCCATATTAAATCCGCCTTCGTCCATTCTTTTTGCGGAAGCCTCGGGGTAAGCTTGGGTAGTCATTCAAAGGAGAGTTAAAGATGCAGACGAAGCGCGAAGTGATCCGCATGGCCCTGAACCATAAGCGCCCGCCATACGTGCCGTGGAACTGTGGTTTTACCCATGAGGCTCGGCAGAAGCTTGTCGATTATTACGGTACGCAAAATCTCGATGCGGTTCTGGGGAACCACAGCCTGGGGCTGGGCAGCGGGGTCGGCTTTTTTGAGGATATGGGCAACGACTGCGTGCGCGACGTTTTCGGCGTGGTGTGGGACCGTTCGAAAGACAAGGACATCGGGATGATCAAGGGCGAGGTGCTGCCCGAGCCGACCCTGAGCGGATACTCATTCCCCGACCCGACGGCCGATCTTTTCTTCGGGAACATGCAGGAAAAAATCGACGCCCAGCCGGATCTTTTCCGCGTTTTCGGTATCGGGTTTTCGCTTTACGAGCGCGCCTGGACCTTGCGCGGCATGGAGAACCTGATCATGGATTTTCTCGAGGAGCCGGAGTTTGTCCACGAGCTTCTCGGGGCGATAGCAGATTATGATATCGCGCAGGTCGAGAAGGCCCTTACCTACGATATCGACGCCATATATTTCGGTGACGACTGGGGCCAGCAACACGGCCTTATCATGGGGCCGGGGTTGTGGCACGAGTTTATCTACCCCCAGCTAAAGAGGATGTACGGGGTTGTGCGTGATGCGGGGAAGATGGTGATGATCCATTCCTGCGGCGATGTGGACGAGCTTTTTGACGACCTTGTCGGCATCGGGCTGAATTGCTTCAACCCCTTCCAGCCCGAGGTGATGGACGTCCGCTCGCTCATGAAACAGTATAAAGGCAAACTCGCATTCCACGGCGGGCTATCGACCCAGCGCACCCTTCCTTACGGCACCCCCGACGACGTGCGGCATGAGACCCGCGAACTTCTGGAGTTTGGCCGCGACGGCGGATACATCTTCGCCCCCGCCCACGCGGTGGAGGGGGACGTGCCGCTGGAGAACATGCTGGCTTTTATCGAGACCATGCATGAGCAGGCCAACGCCCCGGCGCTTGCCTGACCGGATCGGCACTGCGAAGCGTACTTAAAAACTCCAGCGCATCCCGATCTGGGCGGTGATATCAAGCCAGCATGGGGACTTTAATTATGCTATATAAGCGAAAAGGTTGCGGGGAGCTTGCAGCCTTTCTTTTATGGATAACCTTTTGCGTAGGCGGGTACTTACCTTTTGGCGATACTGTAATTACAGGCGTTTTCAAGTATGCCTTTGAGTTAATATGAGCCTGTATTATGGGCTATCGGGTAGGTTGGGTCTTAATTTGCCCTTGACTGTGCGCAATAATGTTGTATCCTGATATAGATCAGAGGTTGTTTGGTCTGCCATGTCCGCACGGGTTGCAATCAGTTGCATAGCTGATGTCTGGCTTTTATCGGGAGGTGTATTATGCAAACGGGATATGTTCGGCCGGGGTTTGCATGGGCGATAAAAAGACGGTCGGCCTTTACGCTGGTCGAGTTGCTTGTTGTTATCGCGATTATAACAGTTCTCGCCGGATTGCTGATGCCTGCCCTGAGTCAGGCGCTGGAGCTTGCCAAAGCCACTGCGTGCATGGGCAACCAGCATCAGGTTGCGCTGCTGAACTTTGCCTACCAATCCGACTATGGCGATTTTCTCGTCAACGGCGTGAATACCCATAGCGGGAAAGAATATTTCTGGCACAACTGGATAGACGGTGACATATATGATTCCGGCGGCAATCCGATGACGCCGCCCGGTATTGCCCCCGACTCGTATTACGACGCGGGCAATCTCGGAAAGACCACGATATTCAGGTGTACGAAAAATACTGGCGATGTTGCCAATAGCCGCAACGCCTACGGGGTTGTTTACGAGGACGGTGGCGAAGACAAGGATTTTGCGTGCGAAACCATGTGGGATCCAAGCGGCCCCAGTTATTTCCACTGCTTCAATGTCGGGAAGATGAAAAGCCCAAGCGAGATTTTGTACCTCGGCTGTTCGCTTGCGCGGTTGACAAGTTATGGCGCGGGCAATGGGTCGTGTAAAATTTACCTTACCAGCCTTAGCGATGCGCCGTCAAACACCGCGCGCGGGGCATGGCTGACCCATCTGGGGCGCTGCAATGGGCTTTTTGCCGACGGCCATTCGGTAGCCTGCGGCCCCGGCGAGCTTATGGGCACGCGCAACGGATATAAGTCAGAGGGCGTTCACGGCATACGAGTGTGGAAGCTTGAGGACGGTTCCTGGGCGCCGTAAAAGGGCGAGAGTTTTGCTATGATAAAATAAAGGGCCGCGGATTGTCCGCAGCCCTTTTTCATTTCGTAATCCTGTTCATGATTATTTGATAACCGATTCCCTGCCGGTCTGGCTTGATTTGTAGATGCCGTCGAGAATCTTCTGGATGGTGAGGGCCTGGTCCAGGGTGCAGAGCGGTTTGTCCTGCTTGAGGATGGCGTCGATCCAGTTGACGTGGCGGTTGGCGTGGGGCATGGATATCTTGACGTTCTGGGGTTCCACAACTTCATATTCGCCCTGCTTTTTACCGTAGCGGTAAATTTTCGCGTTAGGGTAGGCGCTCGCGCCACCCTCGGTTCCGAAAATATCAACGCCCATGGAGTTCGGGTTTTCCTGATGGATCGCCCAGCTGACGTTGAGTTCAATCGTGGCGCCGCCCTTGAACTTGATGAAGCCGGAGGCGAAGTCGTCAACGTCGAACTTGAACTTCTTCTTTTTGTCCGACTTGCCCCAGCCGCCTTCGCCAAGGCCGCGGTTGCCGAATTTGGTGTAAACCTGCCCCGTAACACATTCTGGCTTCCATGAATCCATGAGGAAGAGGCAGAGGTCTAGCATGTGGACGCCGATGTCGAGGAGGGCCCCGCCGCCAGCGAGCTTCTTTTCGCCGAACCATGTGCCGAATTTAGGGCAGCCGGTGCGACGAAGCCACTTGGCCTTGCCGTGGTAAATTTCTCCCAG
>JAFGWW010000075.1 GCA_016936955.1 Planctomycetota bacterium
AGGGCATTTCCTTGTCGGAGCGGTTCATGACGACAATCGCCACGCTGCCGTCGGGGTTCTTGCAGGCCGTGGCCTCGAGTTCATCGCGGGTGGTGGCGCAGACGATTTTCTCCGCACCGGGACGGATGAACTTGGCCAGATGGCCGATGTAATAATACGAGCTCTGATAGAGAAGCTTGTCGTTTTTCGTGTCGGCGATGATAGGCGCGCTGCAGAGGTTGTTGACGTGGTTGGGGCCGCCCGTCTCGTCGAGGATCATGTTCCAGTCGCACCAGCCGCAGGTGTAGTTGTTGAGGTCGTGGATCATCGACTTGCCGTAGCGTTCGCCCGTGTCCCATGAGCCGAGGTGGGGGCCGCCCTCCTGGCAGCCTTCGGTGAAGAGGAGCTGCTTGTCGGGGAATACCTCGTGGTGGATGCGGGCGTTGTCGAAGTTGTCGCCGCAGTACCAGTGGAAGCCCGTGCCCCAGATATACTTCGATGCTTCGGGGTCGTTATAGGCCACGCGCGCGCGTTCGAAAAGCATGTCGCGGTTGTGGTCCCAGATGATGATCTTCACGTCGCTCAGGCCTTCCTTCTCCATGATGGGCCCGAGATAGTCGCGGACGAAATCCTTCTCCTCCTCGGCGGTGTAGACGCAGGAGTCCCAGGTCTGGGTGGCTTCGGGTTCGTTCTGGACGGTGATGCCCCAGATCTTTATCCCTTCCTTCTCATACTCGCGGATGTAGCGGCAGTAGTAACGCGCCCAGGCCTCAAAGTATTCCGGCTTGAGCTTGCCGCCCTTGTTCATCATGCCTGTGGTCTTCATCCATGCGGGCGGGCTCCAGGGGGAGGCGAAGAGGACGAAGGGCTCGTCCGACATCTCCTGCGCACGCTTGATCATGGGCAGGAGGCTCTTGCGGTCGCGGTCGATGGTGAAGTCCTTGAACTCCACGTCGCCGTCGGTCTCGGTGTAGGCGTAGTTGCCGAGGGCGAAGTCGCAGCTGTTGATGTGGGTGCGGCAGAGAGAGTAGGCAAGGCCGCTCTCCTTGTCGAAATAAGCTTTGAGAATCTCTTCCTGATTCGCGGGGCTCATCTTGTCGAGGGTGGAGGAGGCGGCTTCAGTAAAGGCTCCGCCAAAGCCCTCGATTTTCTGGTAGGTTCTGCAATCGTCCGCGCGTACCATTGCCGCCTCGCGCACGGAATCCTGCTTGAGTTCGAGATCGGCCTTTTTGCTCAGCCTGTCGTCGGTATCTTTTGCTGTAAGGTATACTTCTACTTTCATTATCTTCTCCAGTGTCATAAATATTGAACGTTATCGAAATTCGCCTTATAGAATATGGGCAATTCGCCTTAAGACAACCACTAAAATGGAATAAAATTGCCCCATGATGGCACGGCGGGGACTTTAACGTCAGCAACCTTCGGTGCAGAAGCCTTTTACGTAGTTGCAGATATATTCGCGGGCGGCGTTCTCGTCGGATTTTGCGATAATATCCGCCAGTGCCTTGCGGGCGGTTTCCGGGTCGTGCTCGTGCCTCTGCGGTTCCGCAACCCTGATTCGCGGGTGGGAGCTGCGGGTCAGTTTCTCTTCTGGAGAGAAGAGTTCTTCATACATTTTCTCGCCGGGACGGAGGCCGATATATTTTATCTCGATGTCGGTTTCCGGAATCAGGCCGTGGATGATTATCATCTGGCGGATAAGCTTGTCGATCGATATCGGCTCGCCCATATCCAGAACGCACACGCGCCCTTCGTGCTGAACCGACGCGATAAGCACAAGGCCCACCGCCTCGGGAATGGTCATGAAATAGCGGGTCATGTTCGGGTGGGTGATGGTTACGGGGCCGCCCTTGTCTATCTGTCGCTTGAGGATCGGGATCAGGCTGCCGTTGGAGCCCAGTACGTTGCCGAAGCGGACGGCCATGAATTTCGTCCTGCCCCTGCGGTCCAGTTCGTCGATGGCGAATTCGGCCAGCTGCTTGGTGGCTCCCATGATGTTCGACGGTTTGACCGCCTTGTCTGACGAGATCAGGACGAAGCGTTCGGCGCCGTATTTGATCGCGCTCTCGCCTACGTTGATTGTACCGATGACATTATTTTTCAGTGCTTCCAGCGGGCAGGCTTCCATCAGGGGAACGTGCTTGTGGGCCGCAGCGTGGAAGACTATGTCCGGTTTATATTCCTTGAAGATGGCGTCCATCCGTTCGGCTTCGCGGATGCTGCCGAAGGCGATCTCGAAATTGATGCCCGGGGCGATGTCCTGGATATCGAGGCGGAGGAAGTATAAATCGTTTTCGTTGATGTCGAGGGCGACAAGCCTGCGTACCCCATGCTGCGCAACCTGCCTGCATATTTCCGAACCGATAGACCCCGCCGCGCCGGTTACGAGAACCGTTTTATCGATGAAGAATTCGGCCATGCGCGCGCTGTCGAACTCGACCTCCTCGCGTTGGAGCAGGTCTTCGGCGTTGATGTCCTTGAGCGCCACCGGGGCGGAGCCGCGCTTGATTACGTCTTCGAAAGAGGGGACGATTTTGAATTTGATGTGGTGGCCGCCACAGAGGTCGACGATCTCCCGCATCTTGCCCGCCGATATGTTCGGTACCGCCACGAGGATTTTTTCAATCCGGTGGTGCTCGATAACTTCCGGAAGGCTGCGCCCGCCCCCGAGCACCTGCACCCCGTGCAGGCGGGTTCCGATCTTCATCGGGTCGTCGTCAACCATGCCGATGACGTTATAAGGATGCACGCCTAGGCGCTGGATGTCCCTGAGCAGCATCTCGCCCATGTGCCCGGCGCCGTAGATGATAGTCCTGAGCCTGCCGTCGTCCTTGGATGAGAAGCGGCGCATGTGCTTTGTCAGCATTATGTACACGTATCGCGGGAAGAACCGGATAAAGCCCATGCCGATCAGGGTGGTGGTGAACTCGATGAAAAATACCGACTTGGGCGGCGGGTGGTGTCCCGGAAGGTAGCGGCTGAGGATAATGAAAAAAAATGTCCCCGCAACCACGCCATTGGCGATGCCGAAAGCTTCGGGAAGGCTTGCCTGATGGAAAGACCATGAGTATTGCTTGACCAGCATGCCGCAGGCGATTCTGATTGCAATCAGGAAAGGAAGGGTTGCCCAGATGGTCGGGAAATATCGCTCGATTCCTTCCGCCGTACTGATTACGTCAAGGCGCAGCCAGTAGGCAAGCAGATATCCCCCTGATACTATTGCTGTATCAAGCAGAAGAAGCGCAACCAATCTGCCAAAACGTCGGTTCATCTTGTCTTGAATTCTCCCCGTTAAGTCACAAGCGGATAATTATAGTTCTTTGCCAGATTAGTGCATCACTTAATTTACAAAACCATCGTAGTTCCGCTTTGGGTTGAGTAATGCCCGCGCAGCCCTTTTCACTCAATATGGATTATCTTGTGCTTTTTATATCCCCATTGCCTTGCCATCCTTCAGATATATTTTGCCCGGTTTCCGTGATAACTATTTGACAAACATAATGTGTGTGATATAAAATAATAGTGTATGAGATTTAATTGTCTTTTTGAAAGGAGATGATGTATATGCATAGGTGGTAAATTGGCAAGGCAGCATTAGCATGGTGTGGTTGCATTGGCACGAAAGGAGAGTGCCATGAATGCCATAAACAGATGTAAGGCTTTCACCCTGGTAGAGTTGCTGGTTGTTATCGCCATTATTGCCATACTTGCCGGGATGCTTCTTCCTGCGATCCAAAGAGCCAGAGTAAACGGACTTATAGCCTCTAATACCAATAATTTACGGCAAATTGGAACCACGCTGGAGATGTATTCAAGTTCGACAGGATATGGCGTCATGCCCATGTGGAAAGATCCAGGCGTGACTGACGGCGTAGGCAACCCGGGCGACGACACCGAGGAGGAGCTGGTTACCGCCCTTGGCCGTCTTTATGATGGCGGCGAGGGCATGATCGATACCTGGCAGATTTTTTCGTGCCCCTATAAACCTGCGGCAAAGCCAGATACCCAGGGCCCCCAGATTGACGGCAAGGATGACATAAACCACGACGAAGAATGCAGTTACTCGTATACTCGCAACTGCAAGATCTCGGACAGGTCGAACAAGATCATTGTTGCCGACGAGGGGGACGGGGCAGGTAAGGGCTTTTACAACTGGCCCGATATCGGGCAGGTCTGCTTGTACCGGGGGAGCCATGTCAAGATGGAACGGCTGGAAAACCCCGAAGACGACTGCGATAGCACCGGAATCTATGTCGAAGGCAGCGCCAGCGCCACAGATACAATCATGTTTTAAACCGGAATTGAGAGATTTTGAAGTTATAACGCCAGTGTGAACCACACCCCGGGGCGGACTCATTGTGGAGGCCGCCCCAACCTTTTGATCGTCGGGGATAAATTTATTTTTTACTGTTAAGTTGTTTTAATACAAAGGTTTGCTTGTTGTATGCAAACGAGATTATATTATATAATTTGACAAATGATAGCTTATGATAGATAATGATAGCGTATGAATAGTAGGTAATTAAAAAAGAGAAAGGATCAAATATGCCGACATTGGTACCCGGCGGGGCTGAGAGCAGCAAGAAATGGTATACGGTAAAGGAAGCTTCGGACTATCTGGGCGTGAGCCAGCCCACCATTTTCCGCTGGATGAAAGACGGGATACTCTCTTTTTACAAGGTAGGCGGTTCGACCAGATTTTCGCAGGAAGGTCTGGATTCGGTTATTGAAAAATCCACCGGCCAGAAAGAGGCCGAATCGATCAAGGGCAAATGCCCGGCCTGCGGCCATTCCATCCTGATCGAGGGCAAGGTGCAGGGGACGGGCAGGCTATACTTCCGCCCCGAACGGACGAAGTTCTGGACTTTTCAGGAAGCTCTGGTGCCGGTGAGCAGTCGGGTCTGCGCCGCATGCGGGCATGTGCAGTTCCTGGCCGACACGGAGAAACTTACCTCCCTCATGCCGGACGAGGACCGGGAGGCGGCCGAGCGCGTTATCGAGGAAGAGAACGATAATATTGTGGATTGATTGCACGCTTTAGGCTGCGGCCGTAACGTAGCCGACGCGGGGGAGGGCGGGGATGAAGAAGAGCATCGAGCATACCTTCACCTATCAGAGAGAGGCAAAGCTCAGGCGTCGCAAGTTGCTGCGCGGCGCGGCGGTGGTCTGCCTCGTCTCCCTTCCGATCTGCGCCTTTTACGCCGGGCCCGACCTTTACGACACGCCGGAGATTTGGTCCGCAAATGAAATGCGCGTGGCTGCCTTGCTCAAGGAAATATCCGGCGCCACCTCGGATTACGCCAAAGCGCACAACGGCGCCTGCCCCGAGTCGATAGCCGAGCTTGCCGGTATGGAGGCCGTGCCGGAGGGGATCGCTGCCGCCGACAGGTCGGTGATGGGCGAGAAGGCGGTTCCGTTCTGGGGTTATTATTTTGTGATGATAAAGAAGCGGGGCGGTGAAAACCTTTCGCCCGGGCAGGTCTATGGCATCTGCGCCTTCCCCGCCTTTTACGGTGAGAGCGGAATCAACACTACCTATGCGAGTCCGGCGGGCGAGATTCTCATTAAAGATCTTAACGGCGCTGCACCGCAGACCGACGCGAATTTTTTCGAAGATGGATCGTGGAACCTGTTGTGAGAGGGGCGGGGTGTTCCCGCCGCAAGGTTCCCGTGTTTTTTAGAAGCTCTAAAAAGGAGAACATCATGAAGTACGGAGAGAATGACCTGAGGGCGATCGATATCTTCAGTCTCGTGCTGGTCGGGGTGGGTATCCTGCTGGCGGCGGTTGGGGTGATGACGCCGAGCATGTCGCAGGCAAAAGAGAAGCCGGGGCTGGTCGCGCAGATCGACAGCGAAACCGCGGTTGCGCCTGCGGAGCAGGGCAAGGCTGAGGCCGCCAAGAAAGAGATCGCCTTTCCCGTAACGCCCACGACAATCATGCTTGGTATCGTATTCATCTGCCTCGGCGCGGCGCTTAACATGCAGCTTCGCAAAGTCGTGGCGAACAAGGGCGAGGACCTGCCTTCCGGCTATGTGACGGCCGAATAGGCGCGGGTTGTAGCCTGCAGGGGAAAGGGACGGCAGACGACGAACAATCGGGCGCGGCAGAACATAACGCCATCATATTATATCAGCATTATCCCGACCCGATAATTCCATCCGAGCCTCGGCTCTTTCCTGCGCAGCTTGCATCCGGATATAATGACTAACCAAAACGCGGGGCCTGTCGCCGTCAATCCCGAGGTGCGTAAGGACGGTGCGCCTTGCAGAGGAGGTGTATGATGGAAGAACTTATCGTAAGGATGGAAAAAATAAACCGGCACAGCGAACTCGTCTCGCTCCGCCTTCTGGCCATGCTTGCCGACATTACCCGGCTCAACACCGGCGCATCGGCCGGGTGGCACAATGAAGTATCACGTTACGTCTGCCGGAAATAAACGTCCCGGGGAGGGGATGGTATGACAGCAAGAATTATAATTGAAATTATGGGCATGCTTGTTTTTTCCTGTGCCTTGGCGGTAGCGTCATATGTCGTGGCAGGGAAGATTGGCCGCGCGGCATCCATGGTGGCGGCCGCGCTTGCGGTGGGCGGGGTGGTGGCTTACTCGATGTGGCTAAACGAGAGCGCATTTTTTGCCCTGATGATTCCCGGCGAGTCAGTGATGATACTTTCGCGGTGGTTCCCTCTCTTCGCCGCGGTTATAGCTGGCTTCGCATGGAGGCTTCTTCCGAACCGAACCGCCCGCCGTCTTCTTACTATCGGACCGCTTATTTTTTTCGCCATTTTCAAGTCATATGCGGACATTGCCTGCGGCGTCGTCGATGTTCGGAGGGACGTGTGGTTGGACGGTGTCTGTCTTCAGACGACCAACGTCACCTGTAGCGCTGCCTCAGCCGCTACCGCTTTACGTGCAAAAGGAATAAACACGAGCGAAAGAGAAATGGCCAGTGCGTGCTACACCACCATTCGCGGCACCACTTTCCTTGGCCTAGTCCGTGGCCTGCGCATAAAGACGGCCGGTACCGGCATCCTGCTCAAGCCCGATTACGGACTTACTGTTGCCGACCTCAAGCAGATGGTCGCAAAGGGACCGGTCGTGATATGGGTGCGGCTTGACGAAGGGGAGGGCACCGACCCGCGCTACCGCGAGAAGTGGGGCTGGGTGCCCGGTGTCTCCCATGCGGTAGTTGTCTTCTCCTTCCCCTCGGCCGACCGTGTCGAGATAGGCGACCCATCAGTAGGCCGCGAGCAATGGAGTATCAAAGGCCTCAATGATCTCTGGCACGGCGAAGGAATATTGCTTGAGGATAGGGGGGATGGTAATGAATAGGCAAGGCGGCTTTACATACTTTGAAAAAACCTTCATTGTCATCTCTGGCATTATTATTTTGCTTTTTTTAATAAGCGTTATAGAACTTCGGCCACACAACATTACCCGATTTGAGGCGCAAAACCTAAACAATCTCAAACTGATAGGGAATGCACTCGAAAAATATATGTCGCATGAGCTGTATGGCATGGCTCCGCCGCATATAGAAGGAAAGGATTATTCCATCACGGTAATGGAGGCTCTCACTAATACAGAGAGTTGTCTGATTGATGATTATAAAACATTTCAGAATCCTTATCTCATTCGTAGGGATGGATTGCGCGAAGCCAATACCAGTGACTACCGTTTTTCTCCCATTCTTTCTCCGGGCAGTCGTCCATATGCGGTGATTGCCTGCGACAAACCCGGCATCTGGGAATATGGCGGTGCGCTTCTGTTCAAAGACGGCCAAGTGCGCTATCCGAAGGTGAGTGCAAAGGAATATGCGGATTGGGTGGCGGCTTTTGAGCGTGGTGACGAGTCGGCAATGCGCGGGCCGATGGAACCTTAGTGCTAAAAGGAGAGTCATGATGAAAGATCAGCAAGGTCTCACGTTGCTTGAGATACTGTTCGTCGCTTTTGTTCTGATTGTGCTGGTGGCCATGTTGCTGCCTCAGGTTTCATATCCTAAACGGGCGTCGATCCGAGCGTCAAATTTCAATAATCTCAAGCAGATCGGGTTGGGGCTTGAGATGTACATGGCTGACGATTGTTACGGTATGGCTCCGCCCCATGTGGAGGGTGAGGATTACTCCGTCACAGTAATGGGCGCTCTATATAAAAATGGCGACGGTCTTATCGGCGATTACAAATGCTTCCAGAATCCGCTGATGAGACATAAGGTCGGAAAGCGTCCCGAAGGCGCGTGCGATTATATTTTCTCTCCCCTGCTGGCAAAAGACAACGCCCCTGATATGGTCGTCGCCTGCGACAAACCCGGCATCTGGGATGAGGGGGGCACGCTCCTGTTCAGGGATAGTCACGTAAAATTTTTCCGGATGGACGAGAAGAATTACGCCATGTGGGTAAGTGCTTTCGAGCACGGCGATATCAACGCGATGAAGGGGCCGGAGGAGTGGCTTGCAGAGCCGAAGGCGGAAGCGGAAAGGGGAGACCATGAATGATATCAATAATGATGATGCGATAGAACTCGGTGCGGGGCAGGGCGATGGGCCACTGCGTAATGGAAACGAAGAAGCGTGTTTCGGTGAGTCGGCGGAAGGCGGTCAGGAGTTCGGAGAGGAGCAGCTTGTTGAGTGTGACGATACCGGGTGGGTAACCAGACGTAGCCGGAGGCAGTCGCCACGTGAGCGCAGCAGCGAGGTTCTCAAGAATTTCATCTTCGGTTTCGGCGCGAGTTTTTTCTACGTGGCGAGCGCCATGTGTATTCTTTACGGCATTGTGCAGATCGTGGGTCCGGCCTTGCAGACGAGTGGGTCTATGTGGGACAACCTTTCCTGCCTTCTCACGCTTCACGTTTACGAGGTCGCCCTTCTCTGCGTGGCGTTGTTGATCGTGCTATGGAAAAATGTCAACGACGACGCGGTGACTCTTGTGATTCTGATTGCCCTCTTTGTGGTCGTATCGGGAATCGCGATGGAGTCGATGGGGCACGACGGGGAGAACGGCCCGGTGGCGCTTCTGTGGATCGCCCTCGGCGCGTCCATGCTTGCGGGCGGTAAAATTCATGCACTCCGGAAATATCTCGGCCTGCGCTTCGACCCCTACCTGCTCGGCTTCACCTGCGTGGGGCTCTTGTGGAATTTCTTCACGCCCTGCGTCTTCGTCTGGATGCGCCACCGTTATGATGTACGGTGGGAGGATATGCGCGGGCCCTGGCTCGGGGGGTGGGCGGTGCTTCTCCTCTGCGTGGCGGTCCTGCTTGTAAGGTTATGGAAAACGAAGGACGGCGACGAGGCTGAGGAGGAGAGGCCTTTCCTCAAGTCGCGCGGCATGGCGTGGGTCTTTGTCTCGATTCTGATCTTCGCCTTTTCTGTCCACCAGTACGCCGTGGCCCACGTTTTTGATATCGTCAAGAGCGCGGGTGATTTTGTGCCGGTGGTGATGCTTACCGCGCTTGTGTGGGCTGAGCTGCGCCGCGCATACGGTTCGCGCTTTGGTAATTTCGATCATTTCATCTTGGGCGTGCCGGTGGTTTACAGCGCCATCACGATCTTCGGTCGTGCCTTCAGTACCGACATATCATCAGGCATGGAATATCTGTTTTACCCTCCGGCTCTGGTGCTTGCCTATTCGATTTACTGTGCGGCGGCCGGGATTTTCCGCAGGCGTTACTGGATGCTGGTCGCTGCTGGGGTATCGCTGCTTCTGGCAAGCCTCACTATGGGAGTTGGTGCGGGAAGCCACGAGCTTAACTACAGGCTCTTCGGCATCACCGTCCTCCTGTTCTGCATTATCGGCGGTGTTATCACGCGCCGGGCGGAGTTTGCTTTCAGCGCCGTTGCGCTGGTATCGTTATGCGTGCCCCACGCGCACGGAATCAGGAACTGGCTGGAGATGCACCGGATAGCGCCTGTCGGGATGACGCTGCTGCTTGCGGGGCTTCAGTTGCAGCTTATCACCATCTTTGCGCGGGAGATGTTTCCCCGGTGGATGGTACGCGCCGCCACGTGCATGCTCGCTATAGGTGCGCTGGCCGTCTTCTTCCCGGCAAAGTCCGGGCTGTATATGCCCACAGGCGGAAGCCTCGCGGTTCTTGCCGTGGCCCTCGTCCTATGGTTGCGCGTGCGCGACCGCGTTGCGCTTGCGGTCTCGCTCATCCCCCTTGCGGTCGTGCTCTACCGCGCTTTCATGGCGTCGACCGGCTGGCTCTATGTTTTCCTTAGCTTTGTCCTGCTTGGAGTTGGCGCGGTGATGAGCCTGCGGAAAAAAGGCGGCCCTACGGGATAACAAATTGTTTTGCTAAGGCAAATAAAAAGGGCGGCCTTTAGCGGTCGCCCCTTTTGTCTGCGTTGGTTTGATGCAATATGGCGCGCAGCCTTTTATTTCTCCGCTTTCTTCCGTCTGCTGTCGCTGGCGCGGCGGTTTTTTCTGGACGGGAAGGCGATGGGCAGCATCTCGTGAATCTCGCTCACGGGGTGGAAGGTGATGTCCTTCTTGACCTGCGTCGGGAGTTCGTCGAGGTCGTGGATGTTCTCGGCCGGGAGGATTACGTGCTTGATTCCGGCGCGGCGCGCGGCGAGCATTTTTTCCTTTATCCCGCCCACGGGCAGCACCTTTCCGCGCAGGGTGATCTCTCCGGTCATGGCGAGCTTGGGTGCGATCGGCTTTTCCGTGAGAAGGGAGACGAGGCTCGCAACTAGAGCGACGCCCGCGCTTGGGCCGTCCTTGGGAGTCGCCCCTTCGGGGAAGTGGATGTGGATATCGCTGCTCTCGAAAAAGTCCTCATGGATATTCAGCTCGAAGGCGTGGGTGCGTATCCACGAAAGGGCGGCGTGGGCCGATTCCTTGATCACGTCGCCGAGCTTGCCCGTGAGGAGCAGGTTTTTCTTGCCCGCCATCTTTGTTGATTCGATAAACAGGATGTCACCGCCGAAGGGGTTCCACGCAAGGCCGACCACCACGCCCGGAACCTCGGCGCGCTTTGCGGTTTCTGCGAAGAATTTCG
>JAFGWW010000076.1 GCA_016936955.1 Planctomycetota bacterium
ATCTGCGGGAAAATGCCATCGAGCTTGTCCAGTCCCACGGGCTGCTGCCTAATATCCTCTCCCGTCTTGCGGCTAAAAAAGGGCGCACGAAGTTTCATGTATCAACGATTCACCTTGCCTTGGAATTGGCGCGGGGCGGGCGTGACGCTTCCGCAGTGGGCCGGTTCAAATCAAGGTTTTACCGCTTTCTCGACAACCGCACCTCGCGTATCAGCAAGCGCATAGTCTGCGTATCCGATTATGTTCGGCGGGATCAGATCGAGCAGGGTGTTGACCCGGAGAAGCTCGTCACGATCCGCAACGGGATCGACCTTTCCCGTTTTGATTTTATTGGTAGCCTCGACCGCAAAGCCGTACGCGAATCGCTCGGAGTTCCCGCAGGGGCTCCGGTGGTGGGTACGGTTGCGCGCATGTCGCCCCAGAAGGATGTGGCAACCCTTGTACGGGCCATGCCGGGAGTGTGGTGCAAACATCCTGAGGCGCGCCTGATTCTGGTCGGGACGGGGCCCCTTGAAAATGAAGTGAAGGCCTTGGCCGCAGAAATCGGGGATGGCAGAATTATATTTACCGGATACCGGAGCGACGCCCACGAGATCATGGCAGCCATGGATGTCTTCTGCCTGCCCAGTCTGCACGAAGGTTTGCCGTTGGTTGTGCTTGAGGCGATGGCGTGCGGGTTGCCGGTTGTCTGCTCTCCCGTTCCGGGAACGCTGGAGGCGGTTGTCGAAAATGAGACCGCTTTTATCTCGCCTTTCGGTGATCACGAATCCTTTGCCGAAAACATCTCGCGCCTGCTTGATAATGCGGAGCTGCGAGGCCGCATGGGATTGGCTGGTCGCGGTCATCTCAAAGAGAATTTCACAGCGGAGCGCATGGTTCGCGATACGCTGGATCTGTACCAGATCCTTTCCTCCTGAATACACACCTTCAGTACGACATCTCACAGTGTTTGCACTATCGAAGGCGAAGGCTTTCTGATGCGCCGGGTACTGCCATATTTTATCAGGAAAGAAGCAGCCATGTGGCAATGGTAAGGTAGAGGGTCTGGGTGGTGATGTCGATCAGGGTTGTAATGAATGGCCCTGCCGCAACGGCCGGGTCGACCCCGAAACGATGGCAGCACATCGGAATTGAAACGCCAAGCAGAACCGAGAGCATGATCCCAATAATCAGCGCCAGAGCGACGGTGGAGGCGAATTTCAGGGGGCCTACGTGCTGGGGCACCGCGCTGTTGGTGACGTCCTGGCTTCCCGCAACAGTTGATGATTGCATCGCCTGCTTCGGTTTCGGTGAGGTATGCACGACCGCGTAGGCGCAGGTGCCGACTAGAATAGAGCAGGTGATGGCGATGATGATGCCGACCTTGATCTCGCGCCATAACATCCATCCCATATCGCTCCAGTCGATCTCGCCGGTGGCCAGACCGCGGACGGTAATGGTGGAGCTCTGAATCGCGGTGTTGCCGCCGAGGCCCATGATGGCGGGGATGAAGAGGGCGAGGGCAACTACGCTCTGCAATGTGTCATGGAAGAGGTTGCCGAGCAGGAAGGGCGCGATTATGCCCATGCCGACGATTGTCGTAAGCAGCCAGGGCAGGCGCTTGTAGGCTCGCCGGAAGGCGCCGTGCTCGAGAGGCTTGGGGTCGCCCACACCGGCCATCTTGTACATGTCTTCCGACGCTTCTTCCGAGAGAACGTCGATGATGTCGTCCACGGTGATGATACCCAGCAGGCGGCGTCCGGGGTCGATAACTGCCATGACCGCAAGGTCGTACTTCTGCATGTAGCGGCCCGCTATCTCCTGGTCGGCCAAAGGGCCGACGGTGATGGTGGCTGCGTCCATTATCTCGCCGATCTTCTGCTCCCCGTCGGCGGAGATGAGGTCTTCAACAGATACCTGCCCTTTTAGTTTCATGTCGGCGTTGCAGACGAAAATCTCGTGAATGGTTTCAACCTCGTCCATCTCCTCCTTCATGCGCGCGAGAACCTGTGCGGCGGTCTCGTTGGGCTTTGCCCAGAAGAATTCGGTGGTCATGATGCCGCCGGCGGTGTCGGGGTCGTACTCGCGGAGTTCGCGGATCTCTTCGGCGTGGTCGGGTTCGAGCTTGGCGATAACGGCCTCAGCCTTGTGATCCTCGATGTGCTCAAGAAAGTCGGCCGCGTCGTCCGGGCTCATGGCGTTGGCAATTTCTACGATTTCTGATACGGGGGCGTCGACGACGTAATCCTGTACCCCCTCCTCGCCCGATTCCTCCAGAATCTCGGCAACCTGTTCTGCTTCGAGGGATTCGAAAATCGTGCTGCGGATATCGTCGGAAACGTCCTCCATCGCCTCGGCGATGTCGGCGGCCTCGTGCTCGGAAAGGGCGCTGCGAATCTCGAGCAGATTGGCTTCTGCCCGGAGAAGTTCGGCAAGCTTGGTGACGATTTCGCGCCGTTCGTCTTTGGTGTCAAGAGGCATATAGGGTTCCCTGTAACGGTTCCGATGGCCGATTCGGGCGGTTGTTCATAACAATACGGTAAATTGCCTATTCATGGCATTTTATTCGGGGGGGGGGGTATCATCAAGGACAGAAAACATTTTATGGTGCTCTTCATTCAATTTAACGCTTTGCTAATATTCCGTTCGCCCGGCCATAAGTGAAATTTACCGTGGATATTCCTTTACTTTTATTGGGGTGCTTTGTGTAATCTGAATAGAAGGAATGTCAGGCAGGTTATTATACATATCGAAATACATATGGGAGGTGTAATGGTGAAACGCATATTCATGATTGCTCTGTTTGTCGCTCTTAGCGTTTTGGGGCGCTTGGCCATGGCGGCTGAGGATATGCCGGGGAGTACGGCGTGGGAGTGGAGCGACAAGGAGCTAAAGAAAATCGCGAGCATTGAGAAAAAGCTCAAGCGCGATGACAAGGGTTACTGGACTCGCGAGGAGAAGGATTATATTGTAAAGTGCAATATCAATCCACGCTTCACCGCCGAGCTTGCCCTGTACATGGACATTTTCCTGGATGTCTTTCCGAAGGTATTTTCCGTTCCTCCAGCTGGTAAGGTTTTGAGCAAACTTGAGGTCTATGTCCATAAGTCGCAGGCTGAATATATGGCTGCGGTTCCAGGTGCTCCGTCATGGTCAGGCGGTGTTCAGTTTACCGATGACTTTGGCCCTGGGTGGCCTGTCTCGCAGGTGCATACGTTCCCGTGGGGAGGCGGAGAGGATGTGAAAGACCCCGTGTTTTGTAAAAATTTCAATCGCGGGGTAATGCAGCACGAGGGTACCCATGCGATGTTCAAAAAGTTTGCCGGGAAGGCCGAGATACCGATATTTTTTAATGAAGGTTGCGCCACTTACTTTGAGGTTTGGGATCTGCGCCACGAGAAAGGCTCTGCCTCTGAGAGGGAGGACCGCGTAACGCGCGGGTTCCATATTGATGCCATAGCAGAGAAGATGGCGCAGGATGATCGTTATTTGCCAATCCTTCAGGGGTGCCTGAAGATGGATCATGCGGAGTATCAAAGCGGTGAAGTCGCTCTCCATTACGGCCTTGCCGAGAGCTTTGTAGATTATCTGCTTTCCACCCCCAGGGGCAGGGGTATATTCAAGGACATGGTCAAAAACACTTATAAGCGTTCGGCCGAACGGGTGAAAACCATACTTGATCCCAAGATTGTCAGTAAACTCGAACCGGAATGGCATGAACATATCAAGAAGCTGATCGCGATGAGAAAAGCCAGCGCCCAGAAAAAACAGGAACAGGGTGCCGTGCAGGGGGCAGGCAATAATGCCTCGGCAGGTGCTACAGGTGAGGGCGAGTGCAAGGTTGACGAAGGCAACAGCGTCCCTCCGGAGAAAGCTGGTGGAACAGAGCCGGTTCAGGCAAAGCCAAAGCTCTCGCCGAAGGAAATGGTGGAACGCACCAACATAAAGGTTAGTATCGACTTCGATAAGGCGCCATTTTATATCGTCCTCGACGAATTAAGCAAGGCCAGCGGGTTGGAGATCAAAGATGACGGATCTTTCAGCAATATAGTCGAGATCACCAAGTCATATAAGGATATGAAGGTCAAGGACATCATTCCCGATCTCATGAAGCTTACGGGCACCAGATGCGTGATGCGCGACGGGGCTTTTATCTTTACCAATGCGCAATGAGTGGTAGGCCTGATTCAAAAAATATGAGATAGTATCATAAAAAAGCGCGGCCCCGAAAAGAGGCCGCGCTTTCTTTGCGTGTGAATTCTTTATTGTCCCACGGCGATCGAGACGTTGTCGAAGCTGCCTGGTGTGCCATTGAGTTGGAGGCGCAGGTGCGTGCGCCAGTCGATGGTGCCGGGGCAGGGGAGCTTGGCAAGTGTTTGGAGGCCGGAGCGGATTATTGCTTCATCGTTTTTCATGATGAACTGGATAGGGGCATTCGGGTTGGAGATGCCTGTCTCCGAGCGGGATGGTGCGCCACCGTTCACGAATTCGATAGTCAGGTTGCCTCCAGTTCTTCTGATGGCGATGTAGTGGTTGTCGTCCTGATATAATATGGCGGCAGCCTGCCCGGTCTGGTTTTCGGTTTTGGCGGTGAAGAAGATTGATGCGTTCTTGAGGAGGATAGAGCGGTCTCCGAGTTCGGCCAGAGAATTTCCCCCTTCTTTAGCGCAGAACTCGTCGTTCTCGAAAGACCAGGTGCCATTGAGTATCTGCCAGCGCTGGTTGGCGGCGGCGTTGGAAAAGTCGAACCAGTCGGCGAGGGCGCGGTCTTCGCGCTGCGCCACGACCTGCCATACGATCCTCTGGAGCGAGCTGGTTGCGGGAACCTTCTGCAGGTACGACTTGAGATAGCCGTTGTGCTTTTTCGCGAGAAAGAAAAGGCTGGCCCCGATAAGTTCCTTACCCTCAAGAGCCTCCGGCGGCGCGGCTTTGGCGATGTCGTCGAGCCAGATGGTGCCAAGATCCGCTATTTTGGGATCGCCGCCGTCAGCCGGAACCGCAACCAATCCACCGCGGATATCGGTGCTCAGCTTGCAGAGCCCCATACCGGCGAGGCTGAAGGTGCCGGGGTAATTGGCTATCCCCTTTTTCAGACGGATTTTGAAAGCGGTTACGGCGTCGATCTCGTATGCGAGATCCTTCGCCGTCTGCTCCCAGGGTAGCCCTTTAAGTTTGTTCTGGAGATCGTCAGCTTCGCCACGGAGCTGATCCACCTTCATGCTGGCGAGATTGCTCCGGACTTTTTTCCAGAGGCCGAAATAATCCTGCTGGATCACATCCTCAATTTTCGCAAGTTCCTCGGCCGCAGTGGTCGCCCAAGGGCATCCCGCATATTTACTTGACGCCTCCTCCAGAAGCTCGCAGGCCGTGGCCAGATTATTTTTATCTTTCTCAGCCAAAGCCTTTTCTACGAGATCCTTGCCCGCGTTTTCCATCTGTTTCTGGATTGCCGCAAGGCGTGTTTTGGCGGCTGCACCGGAGGGGGTGTCGCCGTATTTTCCGATAAATGCATTGAGAAGGTTTACTGCTTCGCTGAAGTGGCTGTTGGCAGCTTCGCGGAGGATTACCGGCTCTGATTCAATCCACGCGTTCCTTGCTTCGGCAACAAGCTCTTTATTGTCCGCCTTGGGCGTTTCTTTTGGCGTGGGCTTTACCTGCTCAGTCGCCTCTCCCTTCAGACTGGAGATAAAGGCGAGGCATTTTTCTTTCAGTTCGGGGCTGACGGTGTTCTGTTCGAGAAGGTCGTTGATTCTTTCAATCGCAAGTGAACTGGTAAGAACTTTTTTATCGAGACCGGTTTTTATCTCCTCAAAGAGCTCAGCCGGGTCGGCGGTGGCGGCGCTGTTTTTCTTGATTTCTCCGAGGAGGTTTCCGGCTTCCGCCGCTTCGGGTGAATTCGGCCATGCGGTACGCAATTCGTAGAGTATTTCTTCGGCGCGGCTGTAGTCCTTGGTCTCCATGCTCTGCTTTGCGTTGTTAAGCATTTTTGCGGCTTCGGTCGTCTTGGGGCCGCCGAAGATGGAGCTTATGCCGTAGGCGAGTACGGCTGCGGCCAGAACCGAACATACCAGCATGCCTGCCGCAACGACCGGCTTCCACGGGTTGGTGGCGGGCAGGACGTCGGTTTTCGGGTGCTGCGCCTTGGTCGGGGTTTTGGGTGGATTTGCCTCTTCCGGCTCGGGGGCGATTATTGGCTCGGGCTTGATGTCGTGCGGCTTTTCCGGCCGGATTGATTTGGCAAAACGCCGTTCGCTCTTACGCGGCAGTCCGAGGCGCTCGTGGATTTTCTGAAGCTTCTCCGAAATAATCTTGCAGCTTTCGGGGCGATTATCCGGCTCCTTGGCAAGACAATCGATCACCAGCTGGGTGAACTCCGGGGGAAGGTCGGTTCTGGAGTCAGAAGGCGAGGGTATGGGCGACTGGAGGTGCATGCGCACGATCTCGGTCGGGGTGTCGGCTTCGTAAGGCGCATGCCCGGTGGCCATGTGGAAGAGGGTTGCGCCGAGAGAGTATATATCGCTGCGCGTGTCTGGCGCCAGACGGCGAACCACTTCGGGCGAGACGTACTGCGGCGTTCCCATTACGGGCTTGCCCGGCTGAACTTCGGTGCCGTAGCTCATGGCTTTTGCAAGGCCGAGATCGGCAACCTTTACCCGGTCGTCCTCGGTAATCATTATGTTTTCGGGTTTGATGTCCTGATGGATAATTCCGTTTTCATGGGCATGGGACAGGGCTTCGGCGATCTGGGTGGAGAGCGGGATCAGGTCGGAAACGTCCATCTTTCCCGTGCGCAGGATGCGGTCGGCCACGGTCTCGCCCTTCACGTATTCCATGCTGAAGAAATAGAGCCCTTCCTCTTCTCCGAAATCGTGGATGCCGATGACATTGATATGCTGCAGTTTTCCGGCAAGGCGTGCTTCACGCATGAAGTCTTTGATGAAATCGTGGTTCTTGGCGAAGTCGGGGCGCATGACCTTGAGGGCAACGTCGCGGTCCATGGTGACCTGCTTGGCACGGTACACCGTCCCCATGCCGCCCTTGCCGAGTCGCTCGATAACCTGATAGTTGCCGAGTTTTTTGCCCACCAGGGGGTCGTCGATAACGTCGATAAATGTGAAACGCGTGCTGCCGATGCGGATCTCGTCATCGTGTTTGAGAATGTAGCTGTCGGTCTTGATGTTGTTTACGTAGGTGCCGTTCGATGATCTGAGGTCTTCCAGGAGGAACTGCTCGCCTTTTTTGAGAATTCGTGCGTGCTGCCTTGAAGCCTTGCCTTCGGGAAGGCGGATCATATTTTGGGAAGACCTGCCGAGGGTCGTTTCCGCCAGAAGTTCATACTCTTGGGTTCTGTCCCCTCGAGTCATGACAAGACGAGCCATACTGTGCCCCTGTATTCTGTTAGGTATGTTTAAGACTAGATCCTATGTCGCACGAATCCGGTTGCGGGCTAGTAACTTTTTTGAAATTACAGGCCCTTGTGCCGGAGCCGACCTCGGATCCTAATTCTTTATGGAGACATAGGTTAGGTAAAACAAGGGGCGCTGTCAAGTGAAAAGGGGGGGGGCTTTGCGGAGGAAAGCTGCTTCTGCCTGCGGGATTGATTCGGTTATTGATTTTTACGTGTACTCTGTTTATCATGTTTTTTGTTATTTTATGCTTTGTTGCATCTTACGCGAGGGGAGGGGGAGGCATGAATTTCTACGGCTCTGCGTGCTCTTTTCTTGTGATGGCACTCTTGATGGGGGGCTGCAAAATGGAGCGCAGCGAATCTCAGGCCATAAAGGTTGCCACATATAACCTTCGCTGCCCGGCAGATGATGGCGACCTGCAGTGGGAAAAGCGTTCTCCCCGTCAGGCGAAAATCATCAGGGATAACAAGCTTGATATTATAGGCATTCAGGAAGGTGTTGCCTTCCAGCTGGACAAGCTTATATCACTTCTTCCCGGTTATAAATATGTCGGTGAGGGCAGGGATGACGGTAAGGCGGCGGGTGAATTTTCCGCCATAATTTACAATCAGGATAAGGTTGAAGTTCTGGAGCACGAGACTTTTGCCCTTTGCCTGACGCCGGAAGTCTTTGGCTCCAAATCCTGGGGGGCGGCATATCCGCGAATTTGCACATGGGCGCTCCTCCGCGACAAAAAGAGCGGGAAGCAGTTTTTCTTCGCGAATACCCATCTCGATAATGCTTCAGAACAAGCCAGAATTGAAGGCTCGAAAATGGTTATCAACCGCCTCTCCAAGCTACGGGAGGGAACGCCGATTATCTTTTCCGGAGATTTCAACCAGAATACCAAAAGCGACGTTTATAAAATAATTACCGGGATGCTGGATGATTCCGGTTCAATCTCGGAAACGCCCCACAAGGGTGCTGGGTATTCATTTACCGCTTACGGCAAAAGAACTCCGCCGCCGGAACTGGCCTGGAGAATGCAGATAGATTTCATCTTTGTCTCCCATGGAGTCAAGGTGCTTAGTCATGAAACTATCGACAGCCGGGTTGACGGTCATTATTCCAGCGACCATTGCCCCGTCGCCGCCGAAATTGTCCTTCCATAATTGATCTGATACGGTTGAGCGGAACCGCTTCGCTTCCAGCTTTTCCGTCCCTGCCCGCCATCAATGCGCATACCCATAATTTTATTACAGCCCAAAGGTTCCTCGCGCTTTTATGCCTGTGATGGGTAGGCCTTGCGGTAATCGCGGGGGCACATTTTGTAACGCTCGGAAAATATGCGGGAAAAATAATTCTGGTCGTTATAGCCGACAATCGAGGCGACCTCACCCACCGGCATATCGGTGGAGGAGAGAAGGTGGGCTGCCTCGCGAAGCTTTACCTCATTGAGTAGCTTCGGGAAGGTCATGTTGAAGGTTTCTTTTATAAGGTGCCCCGCACGGCTGGGGCTGAGCTTGAGATGCTCGGCCAGCTCCTCAATCGTAACATGCCTCTCCATCGACTCATCAATAAAACGGAGGATGCTTGTGCGCCTGTCGCGTGGTGCGTTGTAGGCGCGCCCGAGCAGAAGGTCACCGAGTTCATTGGCCACCGCCTTGAGCATGGTAAGCCTGTCCTCCAGCCAACCAAGGCTGGGCGGTACTATCAGGTCCGGATGGGGTGGTGGGCTTTCGTGGGTCCAGCACTGTCCTGCAAAAAGAATCCCTGAAAAAATTCCGCCGGAAATTACAGGAACCGCAAGTTCGGTATATCCGGCGGGGCAGCGGTGA
>JAFGWW010000077.1 GCA_016936955.1 Planctomycetota bacterium
CAGCTCATTCTGGGCGGAGCAAGAGCAGGGGAGGAACACGCCAAACTCGCCCGCAAGCTCCTTAAGCGTTTCGGATCAATGCGTGCCCTCGCCTCCGCCACATACCATGAACTCGATAGCCTCCGCGATATGACCGAAGCCTCAGCCGCCAGACTCGCGGCAAGCGCGTCGCTCTACACGAGGATTTTGTCGGAAAGGCGCGCCAACGGCCCACAGATGCGTTGCGGCATGGATTTCTACGAAGTCTATTATCCTAAGCTGCGCGACCTCAAAAAAGAGGTCTTCATGCTAATCCTGCTCGACCAGAAGAACCGCGTTATTCGCGATGAAAAGATTTCAGAAGGAACCCTGACTTCTTCACTCGTCCATCCGCGCGAGGTCTTCGCCCCAGCCATCCGCGAGTCAGCAGCCGCCGTCGCCTTTGTGCACAACCATCCATCAGGCGACAGCGTACCGTCATCAGAAGACATAGCCCTCACGCAGCGTCTGGTCAAAACCGCCGAGCTGGTCGGCATCCGCGTACTCGACCACGTAATCATCGGTGAAGGCATCTACACAAGCTTCGTAGACGACGGTCTTATCAAGTAAACCATGTCAGGCTAACCAGATAGCGAATGCAACATAACATACATTATCGGACATTTGCTAAGTATCCGGGACAGGGGGCTTGGGTCGGTTTCTGCCCCGGACACTTTCTCATCGGGAAATGCTGAGTTAGTTTTTAATCTCAAGAATTAGGCTTCTCCACTTATCCAGCGTTATGCTTACGCCGTTGTTGCGGAGATCTTCGCTTGTTCCCTTGAAGCATGACTTGCCTTTTTCGTCAACAAGCTCAAACACACCATCGCGCTTCACGTTGGGATAGATGGTGTCGGTGCCACTCTCTCCCTTCCGCCTGAAGACGACCACGTGCTTGGGGCCTATGGCAAGCTGAATACCTTCGGGAGTCTTCTGGTCGATGTAAACCCCGTTATCCGTGAAGAGTTTTACTGCCACGGCGGTGGTCAGCTCTTCAGGCTTCTCAAACATGAAGATCGGGATGTTTAGCTTCTTGAGAATTTTCTCTACGCGCCGGTCAAGATTGCGCTTGTCCACGATAAGGCACTTATAGTCGCCGATTGAGGCTGATGCATCCGTGACCTGCTCAAGACCGGAAGACTGGCGGCTCACGCCCTTGAATATTATCTCGTCGTCAGTCAGGTAATGCACCGGGCCCATGTGAAGAGACAGCATCAGGTCAATAAACGGAATGACCGACATATTATGGTTGTTGTCACTGTCAACCCCTTCGGGATTCTGGATAAAGGCTACATCTGCCTTTGACCAGTCAACCGGCCCTTCGGCATAGACCTTGGCAAAACGAGGCCCGTGGTCTTTGTAAATTGTCTTGTCATATGACTTGTTGTCAAAACAGATCCAGTTCATATGCCCGATCAGGCCTGCAGCGTATCCTTGGACAAGGCTCGCTTCAAACATGCAGTCGTTCGCCAGTCCACGCTCCATGTCGGGAAGAAATATATCCGATCCCCATTCGCCGCCTTCGCCGTTATATATCGGAACATTACCGGCTCCACGGGGTAAACTCAGGGTTGCAATCGCTCGTGCAAAGGTCAAGTCCTGATCGCGGCAAAGCCATGGACGCTTCGTGCTCTTCGCTTCCGGACGCGTTGGCACCGGGCCATTTGCAAGATAGTGATGTGGAGCCTGCGCATCTACCCCCACAGGTAGCTGCCATGTTACAGTCCACGAAAGATTGTCATGTCCCCAGCCGGCTGGCATGCAGAAGGTTAGCCGGTCATTATCCTGCGCCTTTATTGCCAGAGCGCATGCCGAGGTGACCTTTGCCCAATTGCTTTGATTGTTCATATATCTGGTATGGGGCTCGTTATACGGAACCTCAATTCCCATTATGTTGGTATTGTTCTTGAAATGCATGGCTGTCCATGTATGGGTTGCAAGCAGAGCTTTGTAATGACGGGGATCTGTTATGTCAAACTCTACAGCAGCGATTTTGGTGGGGGCAAGCCATGCGATGCCCTCCCCTGGCTTTCCGGAGCCTTTCGCGTGAATGTCACCTCCTATGAAATGGCGGTAAGGGTCGACCGGGTATCCGTGCCAATCAAAGACGCTGTAAATTCCGCGCTGTCCTGCAAGAGTGATAAAGTATTCCACCATGCGGAACCAGCTGGTATATATATTGTGCTCTTTGAGTATCTTCTCGTAATCGGGATTATCGGGAAAAACTCCTTCGGCCGGCTGCAACAAGGCAAAGTTTATCGGCAGGCGCACGGCGGTAATTCCCCAACTCGCAAGCTGGTCAACCTCGCGTGCAATAAGCTCGAAACTTTCTTTCCTGCCGAAATACAGCATGAATTGCGTATAGTTCATCCCGACAAAGCCGAACGGCTTTTTACCGCCGCCGGCAGTAGCCTGATATAGTTTGCCATTTTCAATAAATAGCTTGGGCAGACTTTTGCCGGTAAGGATCGGGTAAACGAAGGTATCGACCGGCAGTGATGAATCTTCAGGTTTACCAGCTGAACCCGACGCGGATGCGACAAAAACATTATTTGCATACTGGGCGAGTTCGTCTTTCCTGAAGGTCATCGAGAATTCACCGTCAACAACATTAACCTTGCACGTAAGCACCTTCTTTGCTCCGTCATCATCAGAGGTTTTCCAGTAAGCTCAACGGTATTGATTCCGGCAACCGCTTTACCGTTTAGCTTCAGACTATCAGCATTAAGGAATATGTCTGCCGGGATTGCGTCAAGACAAAGACGGCGCTTCGAGACAACAGCAACATGGTTCATTTCAAGCGTACCGGGAGTATCAAGCTCAAAGAAGATTGCTATCGCATTTTCACATTTAAAGGCGGGCGTCATGGGCAGAAGTAATTCCTGCCAGGTATTAGCCGTCAGGTTGATCTGCGAGGCGGGAGCGCGAATATATTTATTATCTTTGATGTGCCAACCCCAGGTAATATTGCCGGTGTAATTCGCTTTCGAGCGTACTTTTACCTGCAAAGCAGATGTCGGGTCATCGGTAGCAAGCGAAGCGTCAAAAGGCATGTGTTCATGAAAAGCGATGCGCGCCATCTGCTCCCGCTTATTCAAGGTCATTGAGATGATATTTGTTCCTTTAACGCGCTTCGCCGAACCTCCATTCGCTCCGTTCACCCACGCCCCGCGCGAAGCATTACCGTCCTTGTCAAATACCGGCTGCAGGGAGTTTGTCAAATAGCTGTCTCCGGCGGCCAAAACGTTACACCATAGCAGTAAAAAAAGAGCGGACAGAAGTGGGGCGTTTTTACTCATTACAAAGATCTCCTTGCGCGGGTAAAACAAGTGGATCAGAAACAGCCGAAGTCTAGACAATTTCTGCAAACAATGATTTTACTTCCTCTTGGTTTGGACGTGCCAATCGAGATAAAGATGGTTGGAGGACGAATCATGGCGTCCATAATATGCCCCCGCGTTACTCCATACATAATGGGTGGGGTCATGTATTTTGCCATCGTTGTTGATGTCATATCCATATGGCTTTGTGAAGTGTCTGTACTTAACCGGTTTTGTCTTGTCATTATCTGGCCACGGGGATTTGCACCATATTCCATAGGCACAAGGACAATTACCGTAAGCCCAGGCATTGGACGGAAGTTTATACTCCGAGGGGCACCACCATACCGACCCGCGGCGATTAGGGATATAATATGCAAGTTTAGAGCGGCGCCAATTATTGTAATAATTCTCGTAGTGTGGCATGTAGTCGTTATTTTCCTGGATATACATCCACCACCCACCAACGCCTATCTGCTTCATATTATTCACGCATGCTACCGTCCGGGCCGCTTCCAGCGCAGTGCCTAGAGCCGGTAAAAGCAGGGCGGCCATTATGGAAATGATCGTAATAACGACCAGCAACTCCACAAGAGTGAATCCAGGCCGCGAAGATGAACTATTGAATACGCGGTTCATTCTTATCTCCCCTCCCCTTATATTTCATAGGCACAACCGCTCAACAGAAGCCCGATTCTGCTAAGCGGATTTTTCGGCACAAAAGCTGGCAGGCTCAATGCTATAGCCATCAAGTTCATCAAAACTGTTCATGATTGCGGTTATGCCATCCCTATCCAGTTTGCTTCCACCACAAGATTCCCGGACAACAAAGTGATGCTGTGCGCCACCGGTCGTCTGAACCAACCTGCCCTGTGCAGCGGAAACGGCATGGGCAAGCATATTGCTGGCGATATATCTGTAGCTATGCTGCATTGAACTGAGCGGCGGATCAGAGCTTATACCAGAAGGTATGTTGTTAAATCCAAGCACTGCGTAATCTTCCGGAATGCTCATTCCATGTTTGTGTAGTGAAGTCATAAGACGCAGGGCGTGCGTATCATCCATTGCAATGACGGCTATGGGGCGTTTCGTTTTTCCCCAGTTATCAACCACCCTGTCTATTGATCTGGCGGTCTGGTCCACCATGACAGTAAGATTTTCCAGACCATTTTCACTGACATAGCGCGCATAAGCGGCGATATGGCGCTGGACAGAGTGGTTATCGATTCTGTCCGGACACAGGAACGCAATACGCTCGTGCCCAAGAGCCTGAAAGTATCTGCAACCAATTTCAACAGAAACCCTGTCGCCAGAACCGAACACATGCGATGCTTCAAAACAGTTGTCTTCACATCCCGCAACCGGCTCTGCTATCGTGATGGGCAAGGGACTGGCCTCGATCAGCTTTGCCATGTCATGGTCGGCCTCAATACCGGATGAGAACCAGGGGATGACAATCGAGCTGCAGCCGTTATCCGCCAGATGCTCTATCCTGACAAGAGCACCAACCTTCAGTTCGGAAAAGGATCTGATCATAAGCTCAAAACCGGAAGCTTCCGCTTCGGTCTGCAAGGCCTGGAGGATGTTACCCGCATAAGCGCCGCCATCAGCATTAAGCAGAACGCCTACGGTATGCTTAAGACCCAGAATCGGTGGATTGTCGGCAACAAACGACCCCGTACCCACCCTGCGCACAATGACGCCTTCATCAACAAGTATCCCCATCGCGTGGCGTACGGTATGAAAGCTGCAATCCAACTCTCTAGCCAATTCCCGTTCGGATGGTACTCTGTCACCCGGCATAAGCTCTCCTGAGCTTATTCGGGCAAGAAGTATTTCCCTGATTTTCTCATATTGATATGGTGTTTTCATGCGCTCGCCCCCATGCTATGCTATATACATAGCACTATACCTAATGCATGTATTGTTGTCAAAATGATTATATTTAAAACGGGGGAAATCTACTGAAATATGGGGGACGTGTGGCTTGTTTGACAGATTTCAGCGGCTTTTCTGCGCCTTTTTGGCCTCTTCATAAATCGCTTTAGCGTGATCAACAGAGGTGGCTTCAGTGTTGCCGAAAG
>JAFGWW010000078.1 GCA_016936955.1 Planctomycetota bacterium
AGTCGGCGTTTCATCCGGATATTGGGACGGAAAGGCGGGGGACGGCGAAGGGGCTACCAAGTTCTACGTCGCCCCGACATGCCGCGCCGACGGCTCGATCAACACCAACGGGCAGAGCCCGCTTTTCATGCGGGGAAAGACCTTCCTGCGCCGCTTGCTCCTGCGCAACACCGCCGTCGACCGTGACGACGCGGCGGAGTTCATGCTCCCCATGGTCTTTATTAAGGACGAGGACGGCAATTACGTGCAGGTCGACAAGATCAAGACCGACACCTGCACCGGTTGTCAGGTGCGCATGCTGGACGACTGCCTCGGCATTGAGGTCGCGGGCAACCCCAATCACAAAATAGCATTGAACCATTTCAGCGACGCCAACGTCCCCGACGGTGAGGAGCCGGAATTCGATTACTCCACACTGGTCGCCACCGTGGCCATGGAGACGGACGAACGCCTCCGCGTCGAGGCCGGGAGCGGCGACAGGGTGCTGCGCTTCATCGTTCCGGAGGCGCAGTGCTGGTATGTGAACCCTAATACCGTGGTGGGGCTCAAGGACGGAGAGCTTTACCGTTTTGCTGCCGAGGAATGGGGCGCAGACAGCAATGTGATCCGCAACGATTACGAGCTCCTCCGCGCCAAGGTCGAGCTTGCCCACGCCTGGCACAGCCAGACCCGCGCCCTGATCAACCTTACGCTCAACGACCTCGGCATCTACGCCCCGGTCGGCGCATACGTGACGCGCTCCCTCCACGGTTCCGCCTCCCAGCCCATCGGTACGGTTATTACCGGCATCCAGTGGGATTTCGGCAACAACGCCAAGACCACCATCACCACCGGCTGGCGCGAGCTCGATGTGGTGGGCATGAATTACGAGCACGGCATCAGCGACGCCGAGACGCTGCGGGAAAAGACCGACGCCATTGCCGAAGGGCTCAAGGAAGCGAAGGAGCACACCCTCAACCTGCCGGTGAGGATACCACGCTCCCCTTTCTAGTCAGGCTCTCTGTGCCATTCATCACGGGGAGCCGGATTCAGCGCTGGTCTTTCAAGGGAGTACGCGGGCGCGAGACAATCCTGCGCGAGGTCGATAATGGATATGATAATTCGTACCTCACCAGCTCGCCCCTGACTCTCGGAAAATTCGAGTGGACAGAGAGCGGGGAGACGTGCAAGCGTTATATGGGCGGGATTTTCTCTTTCGGGTATAACGATAAATTTGCCTATGTTAATACCGACCTCACTGACCCCGACACCTATCCCATGGTGCGCTCCACCGTGGAGCTCCACTCCTCCGCCACGCGCCATCGCGGGGTGATGGCCATCACCGAGAGCGGCACCGCTGCCTGCGGTCTCCTCGATGATTATAACGGCAGCGAGTCTGCTGTCTTCCGCATCGTCCGCTCTACCGATCGCGGCGAGAATTATTCCCTCGTCCCCGAAGCCAACCAGCCCCAGACTCTCGTCGAGGCCGAGGTTGACGCCGTGATCGCCGCCAACCACGGCGGGGGATATGTGGATTATAATGACCGCTTTTTCTCTCCCATGTTCTGCTGGCCCGACGGCACGGTGGTCTGTGTGATGCAGACCTATCTGTCATGGTCAGAGGTTGGGGTTGAGCCCTACGCGTGGCGCACCTATTGGCTCCTCCGCTCTACCGACTGCGGGGCCACATGGAGCTGCACCGAATGGACGGCAGCGGTTATCAATGCGTGGCACAACGAGTCCGTCCGCCCCGAACTCTGCTGGAGCGGGATGATCACCTATCCCGACCAGAGGATCACCGCATATGACGGCGACTCATGCTATCGCGCATATTACCGATCTTATGAGCAGCCAGTGATGCCATACATTTATGAGGTTGGTTTGCTCATTACCCATGACAAGGGCGCAACGTGGACACGGACAGTGCTCGTTTCGCAGGAATGGCTTGTGACTCCGCCCGAGATCATCAACGTTACCCACATCACCGACGGCGTGATCCTCGTCACCCTGACCGACAACACCAGGACGGGCAACGAGGTTTTCCGCATGTTCGTCACCGAGGATTCGGGCACGAGTTGGAGCGAGCTTTCGGCGCTCCCGGACTTTGATGTTATCCCCTCGGAGTGGACGCAGAACTGGCTTGACTACCATGGGTGGCATCCCCGATGCCTGCGGGCTTACCGCCTCAAGGGCAACAAGGTTTTCATCGTCCAGAATAACGTGGGCAGTAATGACGTCACCTATCCGCCCACCCGCGACGTGAGGTGGATGATGGAATATATCCCCGATGGCTCCACCCTCGCCGACCGCTTCACCGTGACCGGCCCCGTCTGGATCAGCAACAACGACCTGACCACCTCCATCCCCACCCCGATCCGGGAGGAGATGCATACTGAAATATAAAAAGCGCGGGGGTGCTCGAACACCCACGCCGGGGGGTAAGAGCAAATCCCGGCACCGCGCCGGATAGTTTATCGACAAAAGGGTGAGAGGAATTGAGAAAATGAAGTGAAACGAAAAACAATGCTTCCGTGGATGGGCGGCAAGTCGAAGCTTGCCCCGCTCATAATCAACCGCCTTCCTGCGCACCGCACCTATGTGGAGCCATTCACCGGAGGCGGCGCTATCTTCTGGAACAAAGGCAAGTCGGCCGTGGAAATCCTCAATGATGCCGACAGCCGCCTTGTGACCCTTTATCGGGTATTCAAGAGCCATCCCGATGAGCTCAAAAAGGAGATGCGCTGGCTTCTCCATTCGCGGGAGGAGTTCTCCGATTCCCTCGCCCAGCCCGGCCTGACCGACATCCAGCGGGCCGCGCGGTTTCTTTTTATCCTCAAGGCGTGCTTCGGGGGCAGGGCGAATAACCCCTCCTTCGGTTATGCGATTACCTCCTCGGCCGGTTATTCGTGGGATGATGCCAAAGACCTGATCGCCCAGGTGCATGAACGGCTCAAGGGCGTGACGGTGGAGCATGGTGACTTCGCCGAGGTGATAGCCCGTTACGATTCCCCGGAGACGCTTTTTTATTGCGACCCGCCATATGTGGAGACGGCACAGTACAAGGAGCGATTCTCGATCGAGGATCACCTCCGGCTGGAGAACACGCTGGCCGGGATCAAGGGCACGGCTATCGTGAGCCTCAACGACCATCCGCAGGTGCGCGGGATTTACCGCCAATGGCACATCGAGGAGGTTGAGACGAAATACACCATCGGCAAAACCACCGATCGGGACGAGAAGATCGGCGAGGTGCTGATCTCCCGCGAACCCTTGGCGGATAATGCCGATGGCGGGCTTTTCGGATAGGTGTCAGCGCCGTCCGGAATTATCGAAAAAAGATCAGAATTGACTGGCTGGTCGGCGGTTCTCACGGTATCTGTGTGACAGCAAATTTAAACCGGAAAGGGAAAAGCATGAAAACCACCGCCGAACAGAATTTTCGCCGCGACCTCAACGATACCTTCCACCTGCTCGAGATGATAAAGGTTGAGCTTGAGGTGCGGCAGGATCTCGCCGAGAAGGAAGGAATCCACTGGGGCCACGCCGGGGACGCGGCCCACTACAAGAACGCGGCCACCCGACTCCTGGCCGCCCTCATGCTGAACGGCGGGATGGACTCGGAAACCGAAGCCCACAATATGATCACCGCCGCGCTGGCGGATATGAACGCCTAGGCTATTTAAGCCGGTGGGCGTATCCAGCGCCCTGCGACCCGCAGAGGTCGGCATAATGGCGCCGGGCGACTTCGGAGGTATTGCCCAGCTGGGCGCAGATATAGTCCAGCGGCGCGCCGTGGATCATGACCGCCTTCCCTCCGCACCCGCATTTCTCTCCATCCGCGACCTTCCCGCATTTCGAGCATTCATAAAAGGGCAGGGCGAGTAGACTCCCGAAGGTATGGCGGAAGGGGTTGAAGCCGATCTTGCGGTGATCAATTTCGGTATGGCGATTCCTCATCAGATCGACTATAGTCTCCACCTGCCGCTCAAATTTAAGGTCGTCTTTGCTCCATGCCACTATCGGCTGGTCTTTTTTAATCTTGAATTGCTTGATGTGCCTGCTGATCCGCTCATGCAGGATTGGCGGCAGGTCTACCCACCGAGGCTCGTCGGTCTCCATGTCGATCTTTCCGCCTCTGGTCTTGGTTTCCCATATCCTCACTTTCCCGGGGACGGCAATGAAGTCGCAGGGCCGCAGCCTTCTTATTTCTCCGCGCCGGGCCCCGCACCATGTCCCGATCCATATGGCGATCGCGTCGACGCGATCACCTGATGCGATAAGTTCATCCGCTGTGGCAAGGATGGCGTCGCGTTCATCCCTTGCCAGCCACCATATTTTCCTGCGCTTGGTCTCTTTCGCTTTACTTATTCCCGTAAATGGATTGATAAGGGTTATTTTCTTTGAGCTTGTCCAGTTATAAAAAGCTCTGCATATGGCGAGGGCGCGATTGCGGGTTGAAGAGCTGCGCGCATTCGTGGTGTCAATTGTCTTCCGCCGCCGATACGTCCCTCGCTTTACTTTCTCGAACATGTCCTTGCGTTCCGTAAGGGCATGCCGGGCTCGCTTGTAGGTGGTCTTAGTCTTGGCGTCGATGATGCCCTTGGCGAATAGAAGATCTCGCGCCTCGGCGATAGTGACTGCCATTCCCGGTTTTATCATATCGAAGAGGATGCCAGCGGTTCCCGAACGCTGCCCTGGCGTGGATCTCACCCAATCCAGATAGTCGACAGCATCCGATGCCGAGATGCTTTCCAGCGGCCGGCCGTTGACGAACCGCGACAGCTCCCTGATCCGTTCCGCGTACTCCCTGCTGTTCTTTTCCGGGCGGCCGTTACTTGTGAGGTGGATGTAAAACTTCTCAATGAGGTCATCGTTCCCGATGCTACCGGTCTTGACGAAGGATTTGGTGACAACTAGGTATCTTTTCACCGCTTGCGATTTAAGGGCCCACTCTTCCCATCCGCTGCCGGTCAGTGACCCATTGACCTGGGAGAGAAGGTTATTCGCAGCCTCTTCGCTCATATCACCGATCGAGATCCGGAACACTTCGCCGTCCAGTGACCATACGATACGCCATGACTTTCCCCGTTTAGTCAGGTGAGCCGTGACATAAGATCGTTTCTTTCTTCCCGGTTGCATGGTCGTCTCCTTGTGGTACTGAATAATTTGACCACATTTTTTGACCATTTACCAAGTTTATTTAATAAAAAAACCACAAGTCATTGACTTGCGGCTATTTATAGTTGGTTGCCCCCCAGGGATTCGAACCCCGACCTACTGATCCAGAGTCAGCTGTCCTGCCATTAGACTAGGGGGCAGTTTTTTGTTTTTTGCCTTAATGTGCTTTTCCTCAAGGGGATGGGGAAAACACCGGCTTGTTTTGTCTATTTACAATACCCGTTGCGGAATTGCGGGCAAGTAAATTTGAAGAATGGAGTATAGCAATGAAACATCATAAATCAAGTATATTTTGATAACTTCGGCGGCGATCTTGTTCGGCCGTGATTGGCGGCGCCGGGGGAGGGGGTGTTGTCCGGTTTTGGGCTGAGAATGCATTTCTTTTTTTGGGGGGGGTGGTATTAAGAGCCTGTTGGGATAGGCTCTAATGAAAATGGCGGCCGCGGTAATCGGGCCGCCATTTTCTGTTTTCATGCCATGTCTTTATCGCTAGGGGATTTCGAGTTCGTTGCTCCAGGCTTCCGGCATGCTGTTGGCTCCAACAGCCATTACCATGCAGCGCAGTTTTTTGCCAGCTTCGGCCGCGGTGATTTTCCAGGTGTTACTCACGCCGTAGGCGAGGGGATAGCCGTAGGCGAACCAGTAGTACCTGACGTCGGTGACGCCCTTGAGGTTTGACTGGCACACCACGCTGCCGCCCACATTGGTTTTGCCGGTAAGCGTGGGCTTGGCGGTGAATGGCTCGGGTGTCTTTTCAATAGCCCTTGTTTTCTGCAGCACCTCGATCCAGTCCACCGTGAAATCCTGCCGCTGGTCGGTCTTGGGCGTTCCGTGCTTTGCCTTGAGCGCATAGTCAAGCTGCAGGTCAAGCCTTTCGAGATAGGTCGGCGCCGTCTTGCACCGGCAGACCTCGACCCACCGGTCTTTACCGTCGTCTCCGGTGATGGTCACGTTGATGTAGGTCATTTCCTCGTCGACTACGAACTCCCAGGTGTGGAACTTGCCGTCCCAGAAGAAGAGGCCGCCGGGGATCTTTCCTTTTGCCTCGTTAAGTTCGCCGCCATAAACCTTGTAGCGTTTATAGCTATTCGGATTTTTCACGAAGATGCTTTTGACGTGGGGATAGTGGTAGTGCGTGGAGATGCCGTTCAGCCACTGCCCGTTCTGCCCGTCGAATTCGAACCAGTCGCACTCAATGCGGTTGGTCGTGCGCCAGAATAGCCATTCGGTGCTGTAGGACCAGAAGGCGGGGAAGAGGCCGCCCGCGAGTTCTTTCTTGTCTTCTTTCGGGAACATGCAGCGGATACGGAAAATTTTGGGCCCGATCCACGTGTAGCCGTGGCCAAGATCGTTGACGCTGTAGAACGCACTGCCGCGCCAGCGCTTGCCCTGTTTGGCGAGGGAGAGGGTCTGCTTTTTGTTTGCCGCGTCGTAAGGATAGACCTCGGGTTTCTGGCCGGGGGTTACGAGGGGGGCATCGACACCGACGGCGATGTTGAAGCCGGGGCCGGCCCAGAGGTCGCTGTCGCCGCTCGTGCTTGGCTTTACCCTGTCGGCGCGGAAATCGTCATAGAAAACGCGTTCGAAGCCGACGGGCTTTACCCGCTCGCCGCCCGCGTTGGTTCTGGTAA
>JAFGWW010000079.1 GCA_016936955.1 Planctomycetota bacterium
ACATCAATGATCTTCTCGTTGAAGGCTTTGCAGAGCTGCTGTTTCTGGGCATCGTTGATCTCGGTAAGGACACCGCTCTCGATTATGGCCCTGGCCTCGGCGCCGACATAATCCATCACCCTCTTGCCGGGGGTGCGCAGAGTGCTCTTGGAGGCGCTTGAAAGGATGCTGCAGAGACCCTTCCAGTCCTTGATCGTCTCGGGGCGGATGTAAAGGTATTTGGCGGAGATCATCTTCTCGGCCTGCTCGTTGAACTCCGGTTCCCACTGCACGTCGAGGGTATAGATACCTTCCTGGGGCGGAAGTTTCTGGATAACGCGCTTGTACCTCGGGGTGCCGTTGCTCTTCATCTCGCGGATGACGAGATAGGAGCGATACATATCCGAACGGTTCCTGAATACATAGCCAGTGCCGGAGGTGGCGGTATCGTCGCTCTTGGCCGTGGTTGCCGCGCCTTCCTCACCCGCCGCGTTGCTTGCCGGAGCCTCGCTCGGATCGTAGTAGCGCTTGATTATAACCTTGCAGCGACGGACATCGACAAGGCCCCAGCCGGTGGCGAAGTCCCACTTCTCGCCCTTGATCTCCTCACCGTTGCGGCCGATTTCTTCAAGCTTCATATTGGCCTGTTTGATGGCGGGCTCGTAAACCTTGTCGAGATCCATCAGCACGGGGCTGTAGTTGTCGTCAAGGGAAACCTTGCCGTTGACCATAACCATGAAGTGCTTCCAGCCGATATCCCTCATATCAGCCGGGACTTTCATATTATATGTATTAGAGCTCTTCTCCATGCCCTTGATCGACTCGACGGTAATCCGCGCGCTCTCGTAGCGGTTGTTGATCTTGGGATCCATCATTGCGCTGTTGAGTACGATGCGCCGCTTGAGCGGGGTCAGAACCACGTCGGTGTAGGCGAAGGTGCTGAAACAGTTTTCCTTGGCGTAAAGAAGGGCGCGCTCGGTTCTGCGGCCGGTCTTCACATTCGTAGCCTCGCGGAGCCCGGCGACGTTGAATTCAGCAATACCCTCTTCTTCGTCGACAGGGATAAAGGAAATCTTGGCCGGACGGGCGAGAAGACCCTGCGCGCCGATGGTGGGCGTGGATTTTTCGCGGGCAATATAATCCGCCATCTCGTTCCGGGTCAGGGCAAAGCGCCTCTCGCCCATGTTGCCCATCTCGGTATAGGGTACGTAAAGCTGATAGTCTTTCTTGGCGCGGACAGCTTCGGGAATATCCCGGGTCTTGCAGTAGGCGACCATGCGGTAACGGTATACGGTATTCTCGTCCACCTTGCTGTCGAAGAATGCGTAATACTTGGGCTGGTACTCCTCGGCCTGAACCGTGAGCGCTTCCTCGCCACAATCCGTAGCAGCAGCCCCATCCCCGAAGACCTTGCTCGAATCGACGGCGGCAGGCGCAGCAGCGGGGGCGGCGGGCTCGGGCTCACCGAAGGGATTAAAGGTATCCTTGGGCTTTACCGGTTCGTCCTTCTTCGTCTCCACAGCGACGGTAGCCGCAGGCAGGACACCGGTCTTGATAATCTCGGCGATCTGCTCTTCGGTAAGGGCGTCATCATATGATTTCATGGCCGCGGTTACGGGGGTCCACTGGGTCGGAACCTGCATGGCCTGGTCTACAAGCATGCGGGCATGCTTGCCAACTTCTTTTTCCTTCTCGATAAACCCTTCGAGGAATTCCTTGGCGGTGGTCGGCATGCCATCGGCGATGGTGAAGTCAAACTCGCCTACGAGTTCCTCGTCAGGATTGGCCTTGGGCTGCTCCTTGACCGCCTCGAACTCGAATCCGCCCCAACCGCCAATCGAGGAACCGCTGTCGCTGTTCTCGTCAGCAGCAACCTCGACGCTGGAGCCGGAGGAGAGGGCGCTGAAGCTTTCGCGCTGGGCCGGGCTGAGGGTCTCGCGGGCCGGGCCGACTGCCTTCTTGAAGATCATGACCTGTACCGATCCGTCCACCGGATAATTGATCGCGGGCGAATCCTTGCAGGTAATGAGAATGCCCTTCTCGCCCACGCGCAGGGACCACTCGATGGGCGGGGCTATGCGGGTGCGGAACTCGGGCGGAGGAGGAGCCAGGGGAATACTGGTCGGCTTGGTGCCGCCACCGAATACGGTTTCGATAACCTGCGTCTTCGGAGGCTTTGCATAGACGAGCCACTCGAAATCGACGCCGGAAGTGTCGGGATTGACGCGGAGCTGGTCACGGATAACCTTTACCGTATCCTGAACCTCCGGAGCCTTCCAGACCTCTTTCGAACTGTTTATATGCGACTTGACCTTGCTTATGGCCGAGTTGATCTCGTCCTCATTGACCTTGTAGGTGCCGCTCTCGAGGACGAGTTCGGTAGAGTCGCGGGAGATTATCCCGTAAATCGAACTCAGGCAAAGCAGCGCGATAATCGCGAAGACGGCCTTTTCACCGTGCTGCTTTATTAACTTTTTTATCATTCCCATTGCGAATCAGCCTCCAGAAGATTATACGGTGAGTGGGGTAAAACTAATTGGTTTTGCCTGTACTCGCCGTCGCTTTGGCGTTATCTGTGTCCTCATACCGGAACCTGTAAACCTTGTAAACGAGCGTTGCCCTGACCGGGGGCTCATACTGGAACCCTTCGACCTTGAGCACGGGAGCGGCCGTCACGGTGCCGCCGAGCCCTTCCTTGAGCGCCGCCGCCTGCCTCGCTTCATCCTCACGCTTCTTTACGACAGCGTCGTAATCCCCTGCGATCTCGGAGATGTCGTAAGGGGTAATCGATGCGGACTGGGGCACGTAGAACATGCCGGTGCCTTCCGAATTGAGGATCTCCTTCATGAAGG
>JAFGWW010000080.1 GCA_016936955.1 Planctomycetota bacterium
TGCGGACGCGGGTTCAATTCCGCAAATGGGAATCGAACTGGCGTCCCTTCTGATGCCCTCGGCTAATGACCTCGGCCAGGCGGAACTGGTACGATTGCGGGCATTGGGGGCTGGATTCCGCACCTTTCCGCAGGAGTTCGCAGCGGTCGTAAGGCGCTGAGTTACATAGGTTTGGCGCAGGGTTCCACCCCACCACCATTTAGAAAAGACAAACCCGTCCACTAACCGCGTCCGGTTATTGGGCGGGTTTTGTTTTCCTGCGTATTGTCAGTAACTTACATCGCTTTCAGGGTGTCGGCGCTGCCGCCCCGATCACTCCCTTTTCGGGAAACTTGTCATACACCGCTTCTCTTTCGCCTCGAAGTTCTCCGCATTCTTCCCCCCATTCTCCGGACCTCGTCCGGTTTCCTGCATTTTTTCCTGCAACCGTTGCTCGGCGATTTCGTCGGCAAACTGGTTGATACTCTTCATGATTCCGTCAAACAGGTCGTTGATGTCCATGGTCGGTGGCTCCTCGTTGTGAATTCTGATTGCTTCACCGCTTACTTACCGGAGAGACGGAGAAAGTGTCGGGCGTCGGATGAAATTTTTTCATGCTGCTTTTCTGAGGGCTTACTTACCGGGTGGCGTTGGGATGTGTCGGAAAAAATCCCGCAACCGACCCAGATCTCCTGTTTTATTCTTGTCTTTATGGGTGGCCAGGGTTATCTTTCTTTATCAAATTTTCACTACGAATCTCTTCCGAACGGTGAGGTCATGGATAAAATCGACAAATGGCTGACCATTGATGAGCTGGCGAGCTACATCAAAATGAGCCGGACCAAGCTCTACGGCATGGCCCAGCGCGGCGAAATACCTGCTTCGAAGATCGGCACCCAGTGGCGTTTCGACCGGGAGGAGATCGATCAGTGGATGAAGGCGCACGCGACCGGCAAAGGGGGTTCAAAGGCATGAGCGCACTGGAAATCAAACGCGACAAAAAGAAGGGCAAAATCTGGAGCCATGTGCGCAGCAAATGGCTGGTGGAAACCCCCGAAGAGACGGTGCGCCAGGAATACTTGCTGGTGCTGGTCAACGAGTACGGATTCGCCCTCGATCAGATCGCCGAGGAGATGGACCTGACCGGCCGGGGCTCCGCTTCCGCCCGCGCTGATTTTGTCCTCTGGCGCACCACGCAGGACAAGACCGACGACAACGCCCCATTCATCATCGTTGAATGCAAATCCGATAACGTCACCATCAAGCCGCAGGACTACGGCCAGGGGGAAAACTACGCCCGCATCTGCGGCGCTCCGTTCTTCGTTACCCATAACTCGCGGGAAACCAAATATTGGCGGGTCAAGAAAGACAAGGTGCCAGGCTACACGGAAGAGATCGAGAACATCCCCCATGGCGACGCCTCGGAGAAGGACATCGAGGAACTGCTCTCCAAGCTCCGCGCCTTCAAGGAAAAAGAGTTCGCCGACCTGCTGCACAAATGCCACAACATCATTCGCAACCGGGAGAAGAAAGATCCGGCGGCCGCCTTCGATGAAATCGCCAAGGTGCTGTTCATCAAGGTCTACGTGGAGCGGTCGCTGCTTACCCGTCGCAACAAGACCAACCTCTTTACCGTCGATGTGCTGAAAGGCCAAATCGCCGAAAACCCGCTGGACAACCTGTTTCAGGAGACCAAGCGTGCCTACGCCGCCGACAAGATTTTCGAGGACGACGAGCACATCAATCTTAAGCCCGCTACCGGCGAGGCCATCGTCAAAGAGCTGGAGAAATACAACCTCTCCGACACCAGCGAGGATGTGAAAGGCGTCGCCTTCGAGCGCTTTCTTGGCCGCACCTTCCGGGGCGAGATCGGCCAGTTTTTCACCCCGCGCACCATCGTCGAATTCATGGTGCATATGGTCGACCCGCAGGAGGGCGAGATTGTCTGCGATCCGGCCAGCGGCTCGGGCGGTTTTCTGATCCGCGTATTCGAGATTGTGCGCGAGAAGATCCTCGCCGACGCCGACCGCGAGTACAACGCCTTCAAGGCCGAGGTTGAGGAAGACAAGTCGCTCACCGAGGAACAGCTGGCCAAGAAGCTTCAGGACAAATTCACCGAGGTGCAGGCGCTCATTGACCAGAAGCGCGAGGGCTCCCGCCTGTGGAAGCTCTCCAACCGCTGCATCTACGGCACCGACGCCAACGACCGTATGGCCCGCACCAGCAAGATGAACATGATCATGCACGGCGACGGCCACGGCGGTGTCCATCACCACGACGGCTTTTTGAACGTCAACGGCATCTTCGAGGGGCGTTTCGACATCATCCTCACCAATCCGCCCTTTGGTGCCAATGTCGAGCCCACGGACAAGGTGCTGGAGGTGGATATCAAGGTCAATCCGGCGGCGGAAGAACGCTATCTGAAGGAATACGGCGATCTCTACCGCGAGCCCCAGAACCGGGTGAAGGCCGCGCTCAACAAGCCCATCGCCAGCCTGTTCGACCTGCCCAAAAGCGACAAGGCCCAGATCAAGACCGAGGTGCTCTTCATCGAGCGCTGCCTCGACCTGCTCACGCCCGGCGGCCGTCTCGGCATCGTGCTGCCGGAAGGCATTTTCAACAATCCATCCCTCGCCTATGTGCGCGAGTTCACCGAAGACCGCGCCTTCCTCCGCGCCGTGGTCAGCCTGCCGCAAGAGACCTTTGTCAGCTCCGGGGCCAGCGTGAAATGCTCGCTGCTTTTCCTGCAAAAGTTCACCGAGGAGGAACAGCAAAAGTTTGACGAGACCTACACCATCGCCAAGGCCGAGATCGAAGCCCGGTACGCCGATGAAATAAAAACGGAACGGGAGCGGCTGGAAAGCGCAATCGAGGCGGCCAAGCAGGGGAAAGACACCGGGGAACGCAAGGCCCTGCAAAAGGAGCTCAAGGACTACCTGAAGGCGATGGAGGTCCGACAGATCACCGAGACCCGGCAACTGCTCAAGGAACGCTTCGACTACCCCATTTTCATGTACGAGGCGGAAAAGGTCGGCATCTCCGCCACTGGCGAGGAGGATCAGAACGAGCTTTACCCCAACGTCAACCAGCCCGCCGATTGCGAAAAAACCTGCCTGGAGTGGTATCGGGAGTTTCTGGCTGACCCAAGTGCCTTCGCTGTTGAGGGAGGGGCTGAGTGATGGGCGAAGTGGCTCAAGCCAGACCACGGGCCTTTAGCGTCGGTTTCAGAGGTTTGCAGACCTGGAGCGTTGCAGCTCAGTTCGCTGTTAACTGGAA
>JAFGWW010000081.1 GCA_016936955.1 Planctomycetota bacterium
CGACAGCCGGGATGGATATCGGCGCGACCTTCTCCGGCTTCCCGGATACAGGCAACGCCGCCGCCCCGCAGGACGTGCAACAGGCAGCCGTACAGAAGGAGGAGGCTCGCTACACCTTCCCGCCAATGCCCAAGGTTCCGTCCGATCAGCAGGATGCGGTTGACAGGTTTATCTATCGCCGGATCAAGCCGCTCTTTGATCAGCTTGTCAAAGAGCGCACCGGCGGCAGCGGCAACCCTGAGAATGTGCGCGAAATGGCTGAGGATGTTCTCGGAGATATTCTCAAGCAGCAGGCCCAGCATATACCGGCCGGGCTCACGCAGGAGCAGATGGTCGAGCTCTGTCTCGCCGCTTTCCTTGATTACGGCCCGTTGCAGGGGCTTCTCGGCGACGAGACCGTCACCGAAATCATGATCAACAGCGCCAACGATATTTTTATCGAGCAGAGCGGAAATCTCTTCAAGAGCAACCTGCGCTTCTGGAACGAGCAGGAGTTGCGGCGCGTTATTGAAAAAATGGTCATGGTTACCAACCGTCGAATCGACGACCAGCAGCCATATCAGGATACGCGACTCGAGGACGGCAGCCGAGTCAATATCATCATCCGTCCCATCGCCCTCTCCGGCGACTCGGTCACCATTCGTAAATTCCCGAACAAGCGTCTGATGATCGACGACCTTGTTGCTTTCGGTTCTCTGGACGCGGCCATGGGGCGCTTCCTGCAGATGGTGGTTCATTACAGGGCGAACGTGATCGTCTCCGGCGGTACCGGCTCTGGTAAAACTACCCTGCTCAACGTCCTGTCCAGCTTTATTCCAGATACCGAACGTCTGGTCTCAATCGAAGACGCGGCCGAACTCCGCCTCAACCAGCCAAACAAGGTTACCCTTGAGGCACGCCCGAAGAGCCTCGAAGGCGGCGGCGCGGTCACGATCCGCGACCTTGTTATTAACGCGCTGCGTATGAGACCTGACCGCATCATCGTCGGTGAATGTCGAGGCGGGGAATCGATGGACATGCTTCAGGCCATGAACACCGGCCACGACGGTTCGTTGACCACACTGCACGCCAACAACCCGCGCGATGCGATCGGCCGACTTGAGACCATGTGTCTTATGGCGGGCATGGACCTTCCGGCCCGCGCCATCCGTTCGCAGATCGTCTCGGCGGTTAACTTCATTGTCCAGCAGTCCAGGCTTCCTGGTGGTGCGAGAAAGATCGTCTCCATTCAGGAGGTTCTCGGCCTTGAGGGTGACCAGGTTGTAATGCAGGAAATCTTCCATTACAAACGCACCGGTATCAGCGAACAGGGCAAGGTGCAGGGGTATTTTGAACCGACCGGGGTTATTCCGCAGTTCGTATCAAGTCTGCGCGAGGACAAGGTGGATTTCCCGATCGACATGTTCCAGAAATGATTTTGTCATAGCAAACAGGGCAAAACCGGAAATGCTTTTAGATTTACTATCCAGCATCAGTATCTTTGGCTTTGCGGCTTTATTGGTCGCTTTGGTGATGTTCTATTCCGAACACGGATCGGAACAGCGCGAAGGCCTTGCGGACCAGCAGAAAGACGCGGAACTCAAACGCTTTGGCGCGAGCTACTCGGTTGTTGCCGTGCGCCGGGTATCATTGCTGATTGCTGTTGGCGGCGGGTGTCTTGCCCTGGTTGCGACGCGTAATGTGGTCTTCGCTGCGGTACCGATGGTTGTCGGTTTGCTTATCCCGATAATGTATCCGTGGCGTGTGAAACGCGCGTATTTTACCCGGTTTGAATCCGATTTCGCCGAATGCCTTGATATCTGGACGCGCTGCCTGACCTCGGGCTTGAGCTTCCAGCAGGCTATCGATACCGCGGGCAACGACCTCAAGGGGCCGGTGTCGCGGGAGATGGAAACCCTCAAGAACGAGATAAGCTTCGGTGACGTTGACAGCGCCCTCTGGCGTCTGCATGAACGTGTTCCGATTGATGACGTAAAATACGCAGTTCTCGGTGTAATCACCTGCCGTCAGACCGGTGGCAAGATGAGCGAGGTTATGGCGAATATCTCGGAGTCTATCCGTGAGCGGCAGGCCCAGCGCCAGCGCATCATGGCCATCACCTCTATGGGGCGCACCGAGGCTTATGTCATGGCGGCCATGCCGTTTGCGATCGGATTTATTATGTACCTTCTGGAGCCGGCTTCGGTGAGTCTTCTCTTCTCGACCACCTTCGGCATAATCGGTACTTTCGCAGCCATCGCGTGGGAATCGCTTGGCTTGCTGATTATCTGGAAGATTGTGGATATCAAGGCTTAGGGCAGAGTTATGTTTATAGCTGTTAATATGTATGGCGATGCATCCGTGCTCCTCGTGATCGCGGTTTTCGGCACGGCCCTGATGGGCGTGTTCGGCGCCGTCGCCCTTGCTTTCAGGGTCAGGGCAAGAGACCTGCGCCACCTCGGCACGGCAACAACCGAGGTTGGCACCCTCGCCGCTATCCGGCCCGTGCTTGAACGCCTTGCCTATATCGCCAGCCTTCTTCCCCAGCGCGGACACCGGGAGTGGGCGCGCCAAAAGCTGCAGCAGGCCAATCTCATTCAGCAGTGGAGCCCGGAACTTCTTCAGACCATGAAGCTTCTCGCTTCCATCAGCATGTTTTTCATCAGTATGGTTCTCTGCAAGCTTTGGGGTATGGGTACTCCGATCGGAATGATTCTGGTCGTCAGCTTCATATCCTATTTTATACCCGACTTTATCGTATATTCCCGCGCCGGAGAGCGGCAGGACAATATGCGCAAAGCGTTGCCTTTCGTTATTGACCTTCTAGCCGTCTCGGCCGAGGCGGGGTTGGCTTTCCAGCAGGCCATACGTAATGTTGTTACGAATGCGGTCAAGGCCGGAGGGGAGGGCGGCGAGCGGGAGCTTATCCGCGAATTCGAGCTGACTCTCAGCAGCCTTCAGATGGGACGGACCATGGCCGAGGCTCTTGGTGATACTGCCAACAGGATCAGCCTTGAAGAATTCAATGTGTTTGCCAATGCGATTTTGCAGGCGGAGCGTTTGGGTACGCCGGTCAGCGAAACACTCAAGAGTCAGAGCGATGAATTGCGGGTAAAGATTCAGGCCAAGGTGGAGACCAAAGCGAACCAGGCCCCGGTCAAGATTCTCTTCCCGCTGATCCTTTTCATTTTCCCGGTCACAGCATGGGTGATTATCGGCCCTGTGCTTCTGAGAGTGCTTTACGGAGGATAAACACATGCCGGATGACAAAAACATCCAGCAAGGTTCGTTCGAGGCGGTGGTGCTTCAGATCACCGAAGGACCCGGCAAGGGGGAGGAGTTCCACCTTCTTCAAGGCAAGAACGTAATCGGCAGGGCGAACGAGGCCCGCGTGCGCATAGACCAGACCGAGATCTCGCGGCAGCACACTGTAATTAATGTGGACCGCGAAATCGAGATCGAGGATATGGGCAGCGCAATCGGTACGATCCTCAACGGGCGTATCCTGATGGCGAAGGATTTTCTCTTCGATAACGACGAGATCCGTCTCGGTCCCTGCACCCTTCGCATTCAGATCAAACGCCGCGAAAACCGCAAGCACATCATGATCGCTTTCTGTTGTCTGGCTGTGGCGCTGATTGTTTTCCTACTCTCCATGATCTACCCGAGAGATACCATTGCCAACAGCATCACCATGCAGCAGGAAGCCAAGGAGAGCGCAACCCGCGAGAGCAACTGGCGTAACTGGGAGACCATGGTCATTCCCGGAAGAGCGGATCTGGATGAAGACAGGGTTCAGGTCTCGGTGGCTTCCGCCATGGAGGAGTACGACCTCGGCACCAGATTATACCTTGACCGCCTCGGCAACCTCGGCAACGCCTATCAGGCTTTGCTCCACTACAAGCGTACGCTCGGCATCCTCAACCTGCTCCCCAACGTGGAGGAGCGCCCCGCGGTCGCCAAAAGGAGCATTGACCGGATAAAGACCCTGAAACAGATGATGATGGAAGAGAACGAAAAACGGGTATTCTCATTCCAGAGAGCCTACAAATTGAAGTGGTGGAGCCAGTGCGACAAGGTGCTTTTGGAGATCATGCAGATCTCTCCATGGACCGGTTGCCGTTATCGTAACTGGGCGGCCAAGCAGAAGCGCGGTCTGGTCCAGCGTTTAGGGCGCTGATCGCTTTCTGTCAATAGAAGCATGAGGGAAAAAACGTGCCGGAAGACAAAGAAATTCCAGAAAACAGTAATCCGCATGGCAATGAAGATGCCGACAAGCAGGGAGGGGATACTCCGAGCGGGATGTTCCGTCGACGCCGTGATATGCTGGGTAAGGGCGGTGAGGATAATTCCGGGCAGCCTTCATCCCCAGCGGCTCAGAATGATGCTGCCGATAAGCAAGAACCCTCCGCAACTCCCGCTGCACCCCAGGCCAGCGCGCATCAGGATACGGCTTTACCGACCGACGCGGGCGGTGAAAAGCAGAGTGCCCAAACCATGCCTCGCCGTAATGTAGCCCCGGCGCAGGGTGAGAAGCCTGCTCCCGCCGCCAAGGCTGGTGCTTCCAAGGCAGTCGCGGAGGAGGTTCCCCCGGCTCGGCGGGCTTTACGTTTTATCCTGATCGCCGGTATCCTTTTCGTTTGCTGGCTCGGCCTTGTAATGAACCTCAAGAAAATGAGGGACCAGAAGATTGCGGCCGAGGGCACGGAAGCCCTTACTTTTCCAGCCTCGCCGGAAGAGAAGGATTTCTCTGCCGGGAACAAGGTTGCTACTGATTACGAACAGAATCTTCTGGGGGGTGACATCGACGGTTGCGCGTCCAAAGCCGGAACTCTGCGTTCTGAATATAAGGGCAACTCAAAGGTTATGCGTGTAACCTTTATGGCGGAAGCGGCGAAGGCCGTTGTCATTGCCGGCAAGAGCCTTGATGATATTCCCGTGCCTGACCCCCGCCTCGCCCCCGCCAAGCCCCTTCAGGAAAGTATTGACATTCTCGCCAAGCGGATAACCCTGCTTCGCAATCTTGATGCTCTGCGCGAGGACTGGAGCGGAAAGCTTGAGGATATCGGCGAGGTTGCCAACGTTTACGAGAAATATTCAAAGGAAATTACCGAGGCTCCCAAGTTGCTTGACGACTGGACTGCGGCCCTGGCCTCGGTTAAAAGGGCGGCACAGCAGATCAAAAACGAGCCCCCGGCTTTCGACGAATGCTCGACCCTGCTTCGCAGCGCGTGGAGCTTCCTGCCGATGGAGGTCTTCTCTAAAACCGCGAGAAACTCCGAGTTTATCGGCAGGGCGGATTATCTGCTGAAGCGCGGGGTGGTCGACCGTGCGGTGAAGAGCATGAAGTCGGCGGATCTGGCTGGTACTGCAGTAAAGGTGGAGAATGGCGCTGCGGCTCCAGTTATTGCAGAAATACAATCCGTGCTTGAAAAGAACTACGCGGAAATCGAGAAAAAGGTCGGCGAGTGGGACAAGATAAATACGGCCATGACTGATGCAAAGGTTATTTACGATCAGGGCAAGCCGGCGGAAGCACTCGCGATTCTGGACAAGGCCGAAGCTGCGGTAAACCCCAACGCGCCCCTGACGCGCTCAATAGCCGCCAAGCTCAAGACCATAAAGAAACACTATGAAATCATCCGCACCGGTTGGGAGAGCGGGCTGAAGGCCAAGGCCGAGAAGGGGCTTGGTGACCAGCTTACCGAATGGGGCGCCTTCCAGAAACTGCTCAAGCCGGAGGATGTATATTACCAGACTGCCTTTATTAATGAACTGAGGGAGATCAAGGTCAAGATCCGTGATCTTATATCTGAGCATTATCAGAATCTCGATAAGATTGCGAAAGACTACCGGCGCATCAGTCTTAATATGAGAAAGCCGGAAAGCGCCCGTGGACCCTTCGCAGAACAGGCAAAAATCCTGAGTGCAATGGCTATTGAAGCGCAGGCGATCAAGGATACTGCGGATCTTGTTCCGGGGTGGAACCTTGGTGATGAGACATCGCAGCAGGTGGATTACGCGGCGACGGTTCTGGCCGACCATAATGATCAGGCCAGACGCCTGAATAACCTGTACCAGTTGTATCGCGGACGCGGCAAGCCCCATCTTGCACGGGAGTGTCTCGTCAGAATCCAGCTCCTCGGCAAGGCAAGCAGTAACCCGTGGTTCACCGAAGCTGACAATATTCTGAGCGGCAGACAGAAGGAAAGCTCAGTCCCCACCGGACCTACTGCCGAGTCGGAAGAGGACGCCGGTCTCAACGAGGCCGACCAGTAATGCGCATGCCTTGCGGAAGTGCCATGCGGTTGCGCGGTGCGGTTGCCCTTGAATATGTGCTTGTCATGGCGCTTGTTGCAATGGCCATGATTGGAGCTTTCAAGCTCTGGGGGAAAGCGGTTCGTAATGCAACAGAGGAGAGCGGGGTCGCCGCCGAAGGAGGATACGACGCCAGCAGCGGAATCGGTGGTGCGCTCGAAGCCCCATAGGCCAGATGTAGATCTCTTGCTATGCCATAAAATTAAACGCCACCTTTGCGGGTGGCGTTTTTAATATGTAGCTGTTTTGAATAACTTTATGGCGCACTGACGCCTTCGATTACTCCCGAGAATATGGGCAGGAAAAGGGCGACGCATATAAAGCCTATGATCAACCCCATGCCGACAATCATTAACGGTTCGATCAGGCTGGAGAGGGAGGCGACCATGCTGTCCACGTCCTCTTCATAATCGTTGGCAATGCTCTCCATCATGTTGTCGAGTTCGCCTGTCTCTTCGCCGACGGCGACCATATTTACCACCATGGGGTCGAATACCCCGCTTTTCCGCATGGGATCGGCTATGGTTTCGCCTTCCCGTATCGAGGCCTGTATGTCCGACACCGCGAGGGCGACCACCTCGTTACCGGCAGCCTTCTGAAGTATCGTAAGGCTTTCAAGAATCGGAACGCCCGCATTGCTCAGTTCGCTGAAGGTCCTGCAGAATCTGCTTACGCATGATTTACGGATAAGCTGGCCGAATATGGGAAGATACAAAAGTAGCATGTCGAAAGCGAAGCGCCCCTGTCTGGTTGAGCGGATAAAGGATATCGCGCCCGCCGCGATGGACGGCCCCATAAACAGCAGATACCAGTGGGACACAAAGAGGCTGGAGATGTCGATCAATACTTGCGTGATGTAAGGAGTCGGCGCGCCCATGTCGTTTATGATCTTGATTATTTTGGGGATGACGAAAATCATGATGAGGGAGAGCACTCCGAAAGCAATCGTCAGGACAGAGGCCGGGTAGATCAGCGCGCCGATGACTTTTTTATGCAGACGGTGGCTCTTGGTCATGAATTCGGAGAGCCTGCGCAGGATGGCACCGAGGAACCCCCCCGCTTCCCCGGCCTTTACCATATTTACAAACAGCTCGTCGAATACTTTAGGATTGCGGGACATAGCCTCCGAGAGCGGTGCTCCGCTCTCTACCTCCGCCTTGATGTCTATCATCGCGTTGCGCAGATTCCCTGGCCTGAGCATCTCCAGCATGATGTCGATTGACCGTACCACCGGAACTCCAGCGTTCAGGAGGGTCGACATCTGTTTGGTAAAGTGAGACAAATCCCGCAGGGATACTCCGCCGCCGAGGGTGAAGGTCTTGCCGCTGTCTGGTTGGGGTATGTTGAGACGCTTTCGTTGCTTGCCAAGGTCCTGATGCACGCTGATGAGGTGGAGTCCCTTGCGTTTGAGGCGCTCGCGCACCTCGCCCACATCCCGCGCGTCCAAAGTCCCCTTCGACGGGATACCGCGTTCGTTTATTGCTTCATACTGGAACGACGTCATGGCAATCTCCCCATATATGGAAATTTATCATGCGCGCGGAATGATGCCGACGCATGTCTGCACGTCGGAATTTAGTCTACAATCTGTGTAAGCCCTATGCAAACCGGTTGGTGAAATAATTTACCGAAGTCTTGGGCAGATCAGGGGTTGGACTGAACCTTGATAAGTTCCAGGAACTGGGAGGGGGTGATCTGGTCGACCTGCTGGACAAGGTTTCTGCGTTGCTCCAGTATCATGACGGCCGATTCGATGATCTCGTTAAGGTCTTGCTGGTCGCCGTTTTGCTGGAATTTTACGCCAAGCTTTTCAATCCGCTCAAGCTTGTCGGTTATGAGCTTTACCTTGTGGAGCAGGGCCTGGTAAAGGCTGTATTCCTGATTAAGGCGCTCGAGTTCTGACTCGAGAGTGGCGATGCGGGCTTCATAATCCATGCGCTGGGCCCATGTGTTGATCTTTGCGGCCAGGGCGGGGATATCGATATGTTCGAGGGTCTCCAGTTTCTCTTTCTTGTCCTCTTCCTCTTCCTCGTATTCGCCAATAGCCTTTTCCAGTTCCTGCACCCGCTTTTCGAGCTTGTATTTACGGTCGTGGATGCGGGAGTGGCGCGCCCAGTGCTGGGGGACGATAAGATGGTTCCACCAGCGCAGGCGGTTGAAAACGAGGGTTGCCGATTCCGGGGGGAAAATTCCCTGCCGTATCATTTCCCGCTTCTCGCCGATTGAAGAGGTCATGCGGAGGACGAAAACAACCGCCACCCATATCACCTGTCCCAGCGTGAGTACCCAGAAAATGGTGGCCGGTGTTTTGGCGCCGAAAATGCTCAGGGCGATGGCGAGGACGAAGGTGAGAATTGCGGAGCCAATTGCCGGTTTGGGATGGGTTTTCTCCCACCTGGAGCTGAATTCAGTCGCAGTCTTTTCAGTTAGGAGAGACTTGAGACTGAAGGCGCTCATTACATCGTCTCTGCTCTCGGCTTGAACGTGCGACATTATCCATATCCATGCTGGTTAATTAGTGCTGCAAAAAGACTAAACAGATATCAAAAGGATACCTGTTGCGCGCTACAAGTCAATATGCATATCGCCAACCATTTTAATAAGGTTGAAAACCTGTATGTCCTTTTGATGATTGAAATAAGGGGTAAGGATTGCTATGCTATGGGTGTGTGGAGGGAGTATATGGCTATTTGTTGCAAAATATGCGGGACCGAACTTGAGGCGCTGGCGGGTAAACGCTGCCGGAAATGTCGGCAGCTTGTCTGCCATGATTGTCTGGAAAATCCCGACGATGGCGGCTCGAATGGCTATATCTGCGTTGATTGCGCGAAAAACCCCGACCCGGCTAATACGGAGGTGGGCGAAGAAGAAAAGCCCGTCCCTTCGAGAGTGGCGCCAGCCCCGGCCAGAACCGGCGGTAGTCGCGTAATCCCCACATGGCTATGGGTTATCTTCGGGCTTGCCCTTGGCGGAATTTTTATCATCATTGCCCTGTCACGACACATCAAATATGAGACCCTTGAGCGGAACTTGCGTAGCGGGCAGGCAGAAGTCTCACGCAGCGCAGCCTTGAGCCTTTCAGAGATGGGAAGCGAGAGGGCCTTTGGGATATTGGTAAAGTCAATGCGCGAGGGCGCAAGCGAAACCGAACGGATTGCGGCTATAGACGGTTTAGGTTATTTTCCAGACAAAAAATCGGTGGACTATCTTACCGAGATATATGAAAATCCAACATTGTCGGAGGCGATCAGGCTTTCGGCCAAAGAATCCATACAGAGACAGAAAATGCGGCTGGAGAGCAATGCCGGCGGTGGGGGCAACTGACTCCCGGTTCATGGGTGTGACTTTCATGCTTTGGTTATTGGTGGGGAGAGCAAAGTGTTTGAAAAATTATTTACGGGCGAATCGATAGACTCCTTCTGGTTCGGTATTATAAGTGCTGTTTCCCTGCCGATCGGCGCGGTGGTGGGGATCGCGCTCAAACCGGGTAAAAAGGTTGTGGCTGCGGTGATGGCTTTCGGTGCCGGAAGCCTGTTGGCGGCCCTCACACTGGAGCTGGTAAGCCCGGCGCTTGAGCAGGAGGGGGCGGGTTACTACCCCCTTGCAATCGGTGCTGTAACTGGCGGAGCCATGTTCGTCCTTCTCAACCATATTTTGAACGGCAAGGGCGGTTTTCTCCGTAAGCCTGCAACCATTGTCCGTTATCTTCTGCGTACCAAAAAAGAGCGCATCCATAATATCATCAACAAATTGTCCAATGTGGAAATACTCTGCGCCTTGCCTACGTCAGAGATCGCTTCCCTTGTCCCCAATATAGCCGGGGTTAAGGTAAAGGCGGGGCAGGAGGTTTTCATGCAGGGGGACAAGGCAGACGCGCTATACCTCATCGACGAAGGTGAACTTGAAGTCATAAGGGACGATGCCGTAATCGCCGTGCTCAAGCCAGGTGATTCTTTCGGCGAGATGGCCATCCTTTCCGGCGAACCAAGAAATGCGACCATTCGCGCAAAGGTAGCGGCAAAGCTCTGGTGCCTCCTCAAGTCAGACTTCGAGCAGCTTAAAGACAAGTCGCCAGCCTTGGTCAGGGCTCTGCAATCACTTAGTGACAAGCGTTGCGAGGAGAACAGAAATAATTCCGCATGGCGCGACGAGGTTCAGCGCGAGGTTGACACCATGGATATCGCCGTTACCGATAATGACGTCGTTGAGGCGAGTGAAGGGCATGGCGGGGCGGCTTTTGCTATCTGGCTTGGTATAGCCCTCGACGGCATTCCCGAATCTGCCGTAATCGGCGCGAGCATAGCGAGCAGCATAGGCGGACATACGGCGATAAGCTGGGCCCTGATCGTCGGCCTCTTCCTCTCCAATTTCCCAGAGGCAATGTCCTCCGCCGTCGGCATGCGCAGGCAGAAATCGTCCATATCGAAAATTATGGGCATGTGGATTAGCCTGATGCTTCTGACCGGCATAGGAGCTCTTCTCGGGAATGTTTACTTCCAAGAAGCGAGCCCCTTTATGTTCGCCTTGTTCGAGGGGTGTGCGGCCGGGGCCATGCTGGTAATGATTTCGGAGACGATGCTGCCTGAAGCGTATCAGCAGGGCGGCAGCATTGTGGGCATGTCCACCCTTTTCGGCTTCCTGACCGCTCTTTTTGTCAAGCACCTCGGGGCGTAAGCGGAAATTACGGTGTCTATGGCTTCATCTTGACTGGGCCGTGAATGATTTGGATCTCGGATATTTCCGCGCCGTCTCTGACAATAAGCGTTGATGGGATGAATGAACGCGGGAGTTCGACAGGGTCGGAAAGCCCTTCGACGATAATCGCGGTTTTCTGATCCGGCCATTTTATTATTTCGACCTTGCGGTTCAGAAGAGGCACGCCGGATATCTCATGCCTGATTTTTTTGTTCTGTAGATACTCGACTATCTCACCCGGCATGATCATTATGTATGGCTTTCCGGACGGAATATCCAGCTGTGCTATTTTATTTCCGCAAATTATGATGCAGTTGCCTTTTTTCGTCCATCTCGGGGTGAGTTCAAGCCTTGACGAGGGCGGGCCCATATCCAGTTGGTAGAGCACACCTGAGTTGTTGTCGTTCTTGATCTCAACCGGAACCGGCTCGAATAATTTCCATTCAAAGGATTCGCCGCCTATTATTGCAGCCTCGCCCTGCTTTATGGGAGTGGCGTCGCCCCTGCCTTTCCCATAGGACGGGGTTCCGTTATATATCCCGAAAGCGCTCCGGTTGTTTATGGTTTCGAGAACGATCTCGTCATCCTTGCTCATTGTTATCTGGCCGTCGGTAAGGCCAACTTTGAAGTAATCGTTGCTCTTCAGCCACGCCTGTCCGTTATTTATCGAGATGCCGTTTTTATGGAACACCACATTCGCCGGCCCTTTGATTGTTGCTTTGTGCCCGTTCTCCCATTTTGCTTTCAGGGTTCCTTCCTTTTCGACAACCACCGGGCGGTGGTCGATCTTGTCGCCTTCGGTGAGTTGAGCGCCTTCAACAATGACCGAGCCGGAGACGAATTCAACGATGGCGCGTGTCTGGGTGCTTGCGAATGCCATATATATGCCGAAGGCTATAATAGGGAGCAGGAGCAAGGATAACAGCCACGCCTTGGATTTCTTGCGCGGAGGCTCAGGGGCGGTTATGGCTTCAAGTTTTGGCTTGACGATACCGAGCCGAGAGGCGATGGCGGAGGTGAATTCATTGTCCTCCGCTGCGCCGGTGCTTGTGATAATGCGGTGGAGCACGATATCCTGGAACCTTGAGCCCACGGTAGAACGCAGGTCGATCACCGTTCCGAGGGTCTGCCATGTCAG
>JAFGWW010000082.1 GCA_016936955.1 Planctomycetota bacterium
GTCCCCTCAACCATACTCCGGGGTAAACTTGAATTCGCCATCTCCACCGACGGTGCAAGCCCCGCCCTTGCAAAACGAATCGGGAAAGAGCTTGCCGAAACCTATCCGGAGTGGTATGGAAAATATGTAAACGCTCTCGGACGCGTGCGCTCGGCCCTGCGCGAAAAAATCGCGGATAGCGCAAAGCGCGCGGAAGCCCTGCGCCATATTGCATCGCAAGAATCGGCCGCCGCATTGTCGGAGATGGACGAAGACTCGATTTATAAAAAGCTGATTGAAGACGCCATGAATTTTTCAGAAGCATAAGGAAACCGAAATGCCCCATCCTGAAGAACGCCCCCGCCGCCTCCGCACCAGCCCGGGAATGCGCCGGCTTGTAAGAGAGACCCGCCTCTCGGTCGACAGCCTCGTCATGCCGCTTTTTATTCGGGAAGGCGAGAACGTGCGCGAGCCGATCGGGAGCATGCCCGGTCTTCTCCGCTATTCGCCTGACACTTGCGCCGAGGCGGTAGAGAAAATTGTCCAGGCAAAAATACCTGCCGTCCTTCTTTTCGGCCTCCCGGGCAGAAAAGCTGACGACGGCAGCCCCGCGTGGGATGAGAAGGGAGCCGTCCCGTCCGCCATCCGGGAGATCAAAAAACGCTTCCCCGAACTTGTGGTCATTACCGACGTCTGCCTCTGCGCCTACACCACCCACGGCCATTGCGGTTTGGTGATCAACGATTACATTGCAAACGACGTGAGCCTGAACGCCCTCGCGCTTACCGCCCTCGGCCACGCGAAAGCCGGCGCCGACGTGGTTGCCCCTTCCGACATGATGGACGGGCGCGTCAAAGCCATACGCGATATGCTGGAAAAGGAAAAGCTCGATCGCACGGCGATAATGTCCTACGCCGTAAAATACGCTTCGTCCTATTACGGCCCATTCCGTGACGCGGCGGAGAGCGCCCCCTCTTTCGGCGACCGCCGCACCCATCAGATGGACCCCGCCAACGTGCGCGAGGCTTTGCGCGAGGCGCGCCTCGATGTTGGTGAAGGAGCGGACATGCTTATGGTAAAACCCGCGCTGGCTTACCTCGACGTAATCCGGGCGGTAAAGGAAAACTTCGATCTCCCGCTGGCGGCGTACAATGTGAGCGGTGAGTACAGCATGGTCAAGGCGGCGGCGGAAAAAGGATGGATAGATGAGAAGGCGGTTGTCCTCGAAACCCTGACCGCCATGCGCCGCGCGGGCGCGGATATCCTGATTACCTATCACGCCCTCGACGTTGCGGGGTGGTTGCGGGAAGAGTAACTGCCGCCATATTTATTTGCATTAAAAACGCAGGCGATGCCCCCAAAGGCACCGCCTGCGTTTATTAATCCGGCTTTTTCTTACTGCGCTGCTTCGCGGGCCACAAAACCTTGCGTGTTGAGGCCGGTGGTGGACGGCGTGCCAGCTTTCTGGGCAAGGAAAGCGGCGCCAAGAGATGAGATGTGGGTTTTGATGTTATCGAAATAGTTCAGGTGAACCTGCTCTTCTTCGATAATCGTCTCAAACATCTGCATGCTCATGTTGTCGGAGTTTTCGCGGCAGACGGCGAGGAACTCATTGTACGCTTCGATGGTCTTATCCTCGGCGTTCGAGTCGTAATCGTAAATCGCCTTGACCTCCTGCCCTTTATCCACGCCGCAGCAGGGATCAGTGGTCGGCTCGCCGCCGAGTTCCTTGATCCTCTCGGCAAACATCTCGGCATGGCGCATCTCGTCGATAGCAATAAGCTTCATCTTCGCCGCAAGCTCGCCATAGTCCATGTCATCGAGTCCGTAATGTTGGTTCATATACTGGCCGATCGCCTGAAGCTCCATTGAGCGCGCCTTGTTCAGAACGTCGATCACGGATTTTTTCTTCTTACCCAACTTGGCCATCTCAATCCTCCTTATAATTTACGAATCGCAAAAACCATTCTATATAAAAACAGATGCTAAATTAAAATCATCTCAACTCGGCCTCGCTGCGACGCTCTCTGCCGAGAAAAACACAGGGCTCGTTTTTTTGAACTCACGAACCGAAAGGAGCATCCTCCCGTCCACAAGCCCGGCCTCGCGCTCAGTTTGCTCCCGCTTTTCGCAAAGCTCCTCCTCGCTCCCGGCGTGAATCATCGCAAAAAGATTATAGGGAAACTCCCTGACCGCCGCCCGCGCGTAACAGTGGGTAACCTCCCCAACCGCCGCGAGCCGGTGCCCTTTCTCCTCAATCCGGTTTTCCGGAACAGCCCACACGCACATGCCGTTTGCGCTGTAACCGGCACGGCGATGGCGCAAAATCGCGGCGACCCGGCGAAGCGCTCCGGAGATATTCCAGCGGCGCAATTTCAAAAGCAGATCATCCTCGCTTATCCCGACCCGCCCTGCAATTTCCGCATAAAGTCTAGCCACGAGAGGCACCGACCCCTGCATGTTGCGCACAATTTCCATGTCGGTTGAATCCATCTTCTCCGTCCCAGCTGGCGAGATCTCGGGCTGAACTTCGCTGCCATTTTCCACCCCCATGTCAGCCGCGCGGAAAAGCACCTGAAGCTTGAACCTGCATATCGCTGGAAGATCGAGAAGCGGATAGGGGCGCAGGGATTCGCGCAGAGCTTCGACGGAAGACGCAAAAGTTTCGGCTGGGGCGGTAAGGGTAAACCATAGATTCGGGCATTCCGCGAAGGTCGAACCCAGCAGCTTACGCTCGTAAGAATGGGTGATGCCTGAATGGGTAGCGAAGAGGGACGCGACTTTCGCAAGTTCGTTCACGTCGACTCTGGCCGCGCATAGCGTGCTAGAATAGCCAAGGCGGCGGGAATCGAAAACCCCACCCACCCGGCGGATCAGACCCTTGTCAAAAAGCCCTGAGATCTTGTCGATTACCGAGCTTTCGGAAAGGCCGAGTTCGGAACCGATAATGGAAAAGGGTGAACTCTCCAGAGGCAGGCCTTGCTGGATGCGCCAGAGAAATGCGCCAAGGTCGGGGTTTGTCATGCAATCGTGCATCGCGGCTTACCTCTCTAATACCTCACCGACAGGTTGCGCCTGAAAAAGGTTTCATGTATCTGCCCCATCCTGCGTCTAAAATATACGCATTCAAAAATAAAGTAAATGCCTATTTTCACGCGCTCAGGTGATTCCGATTTCTTCGTCGCTTAAATAGCATGCCGGATCGGAAGCCCACATATCGCCAGTCGCCGCTTCGGCGCGAACCCGCAGATTGCCATTACATATTGGAAGATGCCTGCATGCCCCGCACCGCTCTTTAAGCAAACCCTGCCTGTCCCGAAGCGCTCCCAGAAGAGGCTGCGAGGGGTCTGACCATATCTCGCCGAAACTTTTTTCATGCACATTGCCCACGCATTGATTGCGCCAGAACTGGTCGGGATAAACCGAGCCGTCCCAGCCTACGCTCGCAATGGCAACGCCGCTTGCGTTGCCCCCGTTGCTTTTGAGAAGTTCCTCTACCTCGGCCGCGCGGGGATGGTTCTCTTCTTTCAAAATTTGAAGAAGATAAACCCCATCGGCATGGTTGTCGACCGTCAGGATTTCCTTGTCTATACCCCGGCGGTAAAGTTCGCGGGTGCGGGCGACGAGAAGGTCTATGGCCGCCCGCGTCTCCTGCGGGGTAAGGTCGGCGTCCTGCATCGCGCCCCCGCGACCGGCGTAGGCAAGATGATAAAAACAGGCGCGCGGAATATCCTCCTCGACCAGCAGGTCGAAAACGCCGCCAAGGTCGTCTTTGTTATGAGCGGTAATCGTAAAGCGCAACCCGACCTTGAGCCCGGCCGCGCGGCAATTGCGAATACCTGTTAACGCCTCCCTGAAGGCGCCCGCCTTTCCGCGGAAACGGTCGTTTACTTTTTCAAGGCCGTCGAGGCTTACGCCCACGTAATCCACATTCAGCTCTTTGAGGCGCGCAGCTTTTTCTTCGCTTATCAGCGTACCGTTGGTGCTGATGACGACGTGAAGCTTTTTTGCGCGGGCGTGGGCGACCCACTCGAAGAGATGAGGATGGAAAAGCGGTTCGCCGCCTGAAAAAAGCAGGACCGGCACGCCGTAATCGGCAAGGCTGTCGATAAAAGCGTAACCTTTTTCAAGGTCATCCCAGCTTGCCCTGATATTTTCCGAAGAGTGGGAATAACAATGAAGGCAGCGGAGGTTGCATTGCTGGGTAATATTCCAGACCACGATCGGCCTGCGCGGCTTGCCCGACTGGCGATGGCGATAACGAAGTTTATCAAAAGGTTCCGACTCGGAACACAACAACCGGGAGATGCCAATCACAATTTACCCTTCAAGCAATTTCCCTCACCTTACCGCGCAACACCCATCCTAATCGGGCGATAATTACTGTCAATGAAAAGCGTCTATCTTACAGCCCAGGCTTCTTTCATCCTGACCATCCCCTCATCGGTTGACACCTTCGGCGTCCATCCAAGATCGCGCTCCGCCTTGTCGGTTCTGAACCAGTGGCTGGTCGCAAGCTGCAAGGCAAGGAACCGCGTCATCAAGGGATCCGAATCTTTTCCGAGTATGCGGTAAATGGTTTCAAAAACCGCGCCGAGAAAATAAGCCGTGCCTTTGCCTATCTTTTTCCTTACCGGTGGGCAGTCGAGAGTATCAAGCACCTTGCCGATAAATTCCCAGCACGTCACCGGTTCTTTCTCGTTAATGAAATACGCCTGCCCGCAAACCGGAGAACCACTCGCCAACCGGTCGCACGCCGCAAGGTGGGCGTCGGCCACATTCTCCACATAACTCACGCTGATGAGATTATCGCCGGGCCCGACCTGCACAAGCCTTCCCGCCTTCGCCCTCTCCACCACGCGGGGAATCAGGTTCGTATCCCCCGGCCCCCAGATCAGGTGCGGGCGCAGGCTGCATGTAAACACCCCGTCCCCTCCGTTCGCGTTCAGGATTTTCCTCTCCGCCTCGGCCTTGGTGGCTGCGTAGTTAGTGAGGAACGATTCGGGATAGGGCAGGCTTTCGTCGCCGCCATCGATAGGATCGTGACCGTACACCACGCTCGGCGTGCTGGTATATATGAGTTTCGTGACGCTATTTTTCCGGCACCCTTTAAGAATATTATCCGCGCCCAGAACGTTCGGCTTGTAATAGCTCTCGAAACTTCCCCACACCCCCGCCTTCGACGCGACATGGAAAACCGCGTCCATTCCAGAGCATGCAGCGCACACCTTTTCATCGTCCGCGAGATCGACCTTGAGGCATTCAACCCCCATGGACGCAAGGTCGGGGTAATCGTGCCGGCCAATGACCCGCACCTCGTCTCCCCGTTCGAGAAGTTTCTTCACTATATGATGGCCGAGGAAGCCTCCCCCGCCGGTTACCAGAGCTTTCATTTAACTTTCCCTTTGCTCGAATTAACTTAACGCTCGCAAACATCATTTCTGCAATAAAGATATTATCCGTACCGATTCTACAGGAAAGGATATTATTCCGGACAATAAAAAAGCGCGAGCCTTACGCCCGCGCTGTTTATTTTTATCCCTTGTCCTCTCAGCAGCCGACCATTTCTTCTATATCGACCTTGGTCATATCTTCCGCTGCGGCTTGGGCGCCGGGGTGGTCGATCGCCGCGCCTACGGCAAAAGCCCCCATCTTTCCAGCAAGGGCGGCATCGATGCCAGCATGGGCATCTTCAACAACCAGACATTTCTCCGGCGCAATGCCGAGACGCTTGGCCGCGAGAAGAAAGACCTCCGGGTCTGGCTTGCTATTCTTGATATCATTGCCGTCGGCGATTGCGTCAAAACTCTTATCCATGCCGATGCGCTTGAGAATCAGCGGCGTATTCCGGCTCGACGAACCGATCGCAACCTTGATCCCCATCGCCTTGAGTTTCCCGAGCGCCTCCTCCACTCCGGGAAGGATGTCGGCAGGGGTGATGTTATTGAGAAGCTCGCGGTAAAGGTCGTTCTTGGCGGTAGCCATGGAGACTTTCTCATCTTCGGTGTAACTCTTTTCCGCGCGTTCGAGAATAATCTCAAGGCTCTCCATGCGACTCACCCCGCGAAGGCGGTCGTTGATCTTGCGGTCAAAATATATGCCTTCCCCATCGGCGGTCTTCTGCCAGGCCTGATAGTGGTACTCGTCGGTGGAGACGATCACGCCGTCGAGGTCGAATATTACAGCTTCGTATTTCATTACTTTCCTCCGATTCTGGATTTGGGCATTGCCACACTCAGGCCCTTGCCGCCGATCTTGCGCGTTTTGCCGAAGACTTCGACTTCAACGTCATCTTTCCCGGTGCGCGTAAAACTCACGTTTTTATTGTCAATCGTCACCACCACCAGCGCGCCCTTATAGCGCAGGCGGAAGCTGTACTTTGTCCAGCCTTTCGGCAGGGAGGGATTGAAGGAGAGGCGCGGGCTGTCGGTCCTTAGACCGCCGAAACCGTAAACCACATTCATCCACGCCGCCGCCATCGAGGTTGTGTGCAGTCCCGCGTCAGTATTGTTGTTGTAGTCGTCGAGGTCGAGGCGCGCCGCATGGCCCCAATACTTGATCGCCAGATCATGCTTGCCCAGTTCGGAAGCGAGGATCGAGTGGATGCCGGGCGAGAGGGACGACTCGTGCGAGCAACGCGGCTCGTAATACTCAAAGTTGATCTTCTTTTCGCGGTCGCTGAAATCGTGGCTGTAAAAGAAAGGCATAAGCAGAACATCCGGCTGCTTGATCATGTCTGTCCGGAAAATGCGATAGTACGCCCAGTTTCGGTAAACCGGGAAATCCTCGTTCGGGATTGTCTTGTAATCGAGGTGGGGCATGTTGAAGTAGCCTTCGTGCTGTTCATAAACCCCCTTCTTGTCTTTAGGCAGGTACATGTTGTCCGCCATCTTCTTCCACTCGCGTACTTCCTTCTCGTCGAGTTTGGTCTTTTTCGCGAGGCGCTTGTATTTATCCGGCGCCTTCTTCTGCATCTGGCCAAGAACTTCATTGGCGTAGTCGAAACATTTCATGGCCATGAAATTCGTATAGCAGTTATTGTTCACCATCATGTGGAACTCGTCGGCGCCCATGACACACCAGAAGCCGAACTTGCCGTTCTCCTGCCCCCAGCCGCCGCGACTGGCGTAATAACGGCTTATCTCCACAAGCATCTCTGCGCCGTGGCTGTACAGGAAAGCGGTATCGCCCGTGTTGTTGGCATAATGCCATACGCCGTAAGCGACCGCCGCCGGGACGTGGATTTCAAGGTCGCCATGCTGCCAGACCGTGCAGGACTCACTGCCGTCGATAGTCTCCATCGGATAGCGCGCGCCTTTGCAGTCTTTCTCGCGGGCGCGGATCTTGGCCGGTTCGAGAGTTTTATAACGGTACTCGAGAAGGTTTTTCGCCGCCTTAACGTTGTTGAACATATAGAAAGGCAGGCAGTAGGTCTCGGTGTCCCACCACGTATGTCCGCCGTACTCCTCGCCGGTCAGCCCCTTGGCCGAAACGTTGAGATTGGCGTCCACGCCGTGGTAAGTCTGGTGAAGCTGGTAGATGCAGAAGCGCACGCCCTGCTGGTTTACCGGGTCGCCTTCGATAGTCATGTCGAGTTCGTCCCAGACTTTTTTCCAATAGCCAGTGTGCTTTTTTAACGCGCTGTCGAAATCTGCCTTGAGCAGCGCCTTCCTCCTCTTCTCCCCTTCCTTCCAGACCGCCGCCGAGGTCGCGCCGCTCTTGTCGGCGTAATTGACCACGCGCTTGCCCACAGTCTTGCTCTCACCGGGCTTGAGCTTGAAACTCATCTGGCGCGAGATATTTTTCTCCGACTTGATAACCTTGCCCGTGCACCCCGGCGCGTCGATCTCCATGCTCGCGTAAACATGCTGGCCGCTGCGGAGGGTCTTGCCGAGAATTGCCGCGCCGCTTCCGGCCGCCTCTTTCTTCACCTCGTTCCAGTAATTGACGCCGCGCTCGTGGTGGATGGTATTGAAGTCGAGACCCATGGTGAGTTTGATCTCGCCGGTGAAATCGACCGACTCAAAACTTATGCGCTGGTATGCAAGCTCCGCCTGCACCATGCTGGTGAAGCGGTCAAAGACAAGCTTGATCGAGCCTCTCTTCGTCTTCCACACGAAAGAGCGCACAAGCTTGCCGGTACGGAGGTCAAGCTCGCGGTTGAACTTGCTGAACTTGGATTTGGCAAGGTCGAGCTTCTCGCCCGCCGCCTCGATTTTCGTATAAAGCCAGTCCACCGAATTGACCATGAAATGGAACCGGCGGATAAAGCCCTTGTAGTTCACCGCGTGGGAGACGTCTATCTCCTCGAAGATCCCGTTGAAAAAGCTGCCGATAAACTGCCCGCCGCCATAGCCCTCCTCGAAATACCCACGGGCGCCCATAAATTCGTTGCCCAGGGAAAATACGGATTCCGAAACCTCCGCGCGCTCCGGATGAAAGCCCTTCTCGATGATTTTCCACGGATCAACCTCAAGATACTGTTTCGCAATCTTCGGCACTGCTTGCCTCCTTTATTTTTTATATGTACCATTTTTGGTATATGTCATTGTAGCGACTCCGTCCGCCTTTTCCAAGCACAAAATCTGGCGGGTCAATTCAGCCGCCTTTGATATATATCACAATATTCTAAAAAAGCTCTTTGTCAAGTAGGTATGCAGTGATGAAAAGGGATTTTTACTGGAGGATTGGCAATAGTGCGTCGGCCGGGAAAGCTGGCGGGATCTTACCCCGCCCCGCGATTCTCAGCCAGTAGCGCCCGCCGTGGTTATCCACTTCAAGCCCGGTGCCGAAAGCGGTGGTAAGGATGGCGCCGGTCAGTACCTCTTCTTTGGCCCCTTTTGCAAGAACCTCACCGTTTTTGAGGACAAGGGCCTTGTCGAAAACCGGGACCACCTCCTCGATATGGTGGGTGACCAGTATCATCGTAATACCGGGGTGTTTCTGCGGCATTGACTCCAGCACGGCCAGCATATACTCACGCGAAGGGATGTCCAGCCCCGAGCACGGTTCGTCAAGTATCAGCATCTCGGGGTCGGGCATGAGGGCGCGGGCGATAAGCACCTTCTGCTTCTCCCCCTGCGAGATGACTCCGTAAGTGCTGTGCGCGATATGTTCAGCGTCGAGGCTGCAGAGAAGCTCACGCGCTTTTTTCCTCTTCGCGTCATCTATATCGTAGACAAAACCGAGGGTCGCCGAGATGCCGGAGAGGACAACCTCCAGCACATACTCGCTTGGCGGGATCCATTCGGAAAGATGGTTCGAGACCCAGCCGATGCGCTTGCGAAGCTCGCGCACGTCGGTGCGCCCCAGCACTTCGCCAAGAACCGTGACCTCCCCCGAGGTGCGCCACATCATCCCCGTCACCACCTTCAGCAGCGTGGTCTTGCCCGAACCGTTCGCCCCGATGAGGGCCCAGTTTTCGCGGGGCTTCACCTCCCAGTCGATACCGCTCAGAATCTGCCTGTCGTTGCGCCGCACGCTTACGTTTTTTATATCAAGCATCGCTTGCCTCTGTGTCTCTCATGATGTTTGCGTTTTATATTATTCCTATCGCCTGCCGGCGGCGAAGAGCCGGACAACCTGCTCGGTCTGCGCCTCAAGCAGTTGCTCCCCTTCCGCCATCGCTTTCTCAAGGGTCATCGGGCCCGAACAGAGGCTGAAGACCGCGTCGATGCCGATTGAATGGAGCTGGCCGATACCTTCGCCGATTCCGCCCGCGATAGCCGCGCACGGGATGCCGAGTTTTTTCGCAACCCCCGCAACCCCCGCCGGAGCCTTGCCGAAAGCGGTCTGATAATCTATCTGCCCTTCGGCGGTCAGAACCAGATCCGCGCCCGCGCATTTTTCATCAAGCCTCACCAGATCAAGCACTACTTCCATCCCCGGCCGCAGTTCAGCTTCGCAGAAAGCGCAAAGCCCCGCGCCAAGCCCACCCGCCGCGCCCGCGCCGGGAAGGGCGCGTATATCTTTGCCAAGATCGCGCTGCATCAGGTCGGCAAGATGGGAAAGCCCCGCTTCCAGCTGTTCCACCATCTCCGGCGTTGCCCCTTTCTGGGGGCCGTAAACCCGCGCCGCACCGCGCTCGCCAAGCAGGGGATTGTCCACGTCGCACACAACCTCGAACACGGCCTTGCTTACGCGGGGGTCGAGCCCTGAGGCGTCGATGCGGTCAATTTTTGAAAGCCCGCCACCGGTGGGGCTCACCTCATTCCCTTCCGCATTGAGAAAACGATAACCCAGTGCGCTCGCCATTCCGATCCCTCCGTCGGTGGTGGCCGAACCGCCAATGCCGACGATAATGCGTTCGCAACCAAGGTCAAGGGCGGCGGTAATAAGCTCACCCGTTCCATAGGTCGTGGTAAGCATTGGATTGCGCTCATCATCCCGCAACAGGGCAATGCCGCTTGCAGTCGCCATCTCCACCACCGCCAGCTTCATCCCCGGCACGTGGCAGAACATGGCGCTCACCTTTTTATCCAGCGGCCCGCGCACCTCCCGCGTATCCGCTACGCCGTTAAAGGAGTCCTTGAGCACCTCCGCCAACCCGTCGCCGCCATCGGCTACCGGCACGCATACAGTTTCTGCTTCAGGACACGCCGCGCGCGCTCCCCGCGCCATGACCGCGGCCGCTGCGCTTGCGCTGATGCTGCCCTTGAATGCGTTGGGTGCCAGAACTATTTTCATCTTCATCCCCTTCATATACTTATTTGCGGCAATGATACTGACGGAAATAAAAACTCTCTTCCTTATTCGAAAGCACGGTAAAGCCAGCGCGCTTCAACATCTCTTCCATGATCCAGCCGTGGGTGCTGAACTCGCGCTCAGCATGGCGCGCCGCGGCCTTGCGGGTCGACTCGGGAAAAGCGGCGACAAACCTCTCGAAAAATTCCGCGTGCCCCTCTTCTTTCCAATCGAAAAAAACATCGCGCACAACAAACTGCCCACCGGGTTTGAGCAAGCGGAATATCTTCTCCACCGCCACCGTTTTCCACACGTCGGGAAGATGGTGGAGCGCCGCGCCGGAGACGACCGCGTCATACTCCCCGTCCCGCTCCGGAATGCCCAGGAACCCCGCATTCACGCACTCGATATCCAAATTTTCCACACTCGCCCGCGACCCGATATACTTCAGCATCATAGAAGAAATATCGGCCGCTGTCACGCGATAATCCTTGCCCGCCGCCATGCGCGCAAACTTTCCCGTACCGCACCCGATCTCCATGATGCGCGCCCCGCCCGGCAGGTTCAGCAATTCCAGAATTGCGGTATTCTCGCCGTCGATATCGCGGAACTCTCCCATGCGCTTTTCATAAGCCTCGATCTCCGAGATATCGCCGTAATCGGTGCCCACCTGCTGCATCTCGTTCCATTGCCAGGCAGTTTTTGAAACTTCGCTTTCCGTTTCCTTCTCATCCTCAACCTCGGCGATTACCGCACCGGCTTCAACCGACCCTTCCCGCAGAACGACTATGGCGCGGTATTCTTCGGAAGAGAAACATTTATCAAGGGCTTCCCGCGAGGGGAACTCAATCACCACCAGCGCCTCGGGGTTCCATCCTCCCACAACGGTTGCGAATTGCCCGCCCCGCGCGAGATAACGCCCGCCGTAAGTCTCCACAATTTTTCTGGCCTTCTGCCTGTACGCATCGTATCGGTCGGGATTGATCACCTTCCGTATCTCGGCCACAAAAATGGCACCCATCACTTTCTCCTTCACCGGTAAATGCAAAAAGCCCTGCGGAACTCCCGCAGGGCTGAACGTTTGTACTCGTCTTTTCGTTCAATGCCTAGCGGGACCGCGCTCCTGCGGTAAGAATAATTACGCTCTCGGTAATAAATACATAACCCGCGCGCGGAGCCGCGGCGTTTACAGGGTTGAAATCAGAGCTGAAGAGGCTATCGAACAAATTCATGACCCCTGTATAATCCCGTCTTTTGCAAATGTCAATAGCATTGACTTGCCCGCGCGTAAATTACCGCTATAATTTCATTCCCGAAAGGAACTCCCTCACATGAAAAATATTCTCCTCATTCTCACCGACCAGCAGCGCAAGGATTCCCTCGGCTCTTACGGCAACACCATCTGCAAAACCCCCAACCTCGACCGCATTGCCGAATCGGGTGTGCGCTTCAACCGCAACTATGTGGCCAACCCAATCTGCATGCCCAACCGCGCGTGCATCCTCACGGGGCAGAATCTGCGCAACCACGGACTCTGGACCAATGGCCTTTTGCTTGACGAGTTCCGCACCGTGGCAAACGAGCTCTCCGAACAGGGATACCAGACCGCCTCTTTCGGAAAGATCCACCTCCAGCCTTTCGGCGGCGACCACGACCATCCAGAAGCCGCTGTCCACTGGAAAGACAAGAGCAACGCCTACGACTGGACCGGCCCCTACTTCGGCTTCGAGCATGTTGAACTCACCATCAGCCACACCTCACGCATCGCCCATTACGGGCAGTGGTTCCGCGAACACGGCGGCACCGAGGAAATGGGACGGCTCGATACATTAACCGGCGCCCCGCAGTCCGGCACCCGCCCCATGCCCTCCGAGCTTCACGACTCGGCTTTTGTTGGCGACCGCGTCAGCGCATTTCTCAAGGATGAACGCGACCGCAGCAAGCCCTTCTTCTGCGTGGCCAGTTTCCCCGATCCGCACCATCCCTTCAACCCGCCGGAGGATGCGGCAAAGGATTATCCCCACGATAACGTAACCATGCCCACCGGTTCGGCGGAAGACCTCGCCTCGCGCCCGGCTCATTACGCACAGCATTTCCGCGGCGAATGGCACCGCAAAGGCATGCATGATTCCAAGCATCCGGAAGGGCTTTCCGAAGAACACACCCGCGAACGCATCGCCCACACCTACGCCATGGTCGACCTTATCGACCGCAACGTGGGGAAAATTCTCGACGCCCTGGAGAGTGAAGGCCTGCGCGAAAACACTGTTGTCATCTTCACCAGCGACCACGGCGAACTTCTCGGCGACCACGGGCTCTGGTTCAAAGGCCCCTTCTTTTACGAAGGACTGATCAGCACGCCCCTTATCATCTCCGCGCCGGGGGAGGTAGCCCCCGGCGTGAGCGAGAACCTCTCCTCCGCCATCGACCTTGTTCCCACCATGTGCGATCTGGCCGGAGCCTCAGCGCCTTATTACGCCGACGGCATCTCCCTCGCCCCGCACCTGCGCGACAGCAAGTGCGAAACGCGCAAGCAGGCCCTTGTGGAGTATCACAACGGATACGGAGCTGCCGACAGCCCGAGCAAGGTATTGATTACGGAGAGATGGAAATACGTGCAATACGCCAACGGCGATGCGGAACTGACAGACCTGCAGAACGATCCGGAAGAAAGGGTGAACCTTGCGGGAGCAGGCGAATACGCGCCGGTTGTGCAGGAGATGAAAGGCAGGATGCTGGAAGAGATTCTCGCTACCTCGAAGAAAAACCCGGAACAGATTTCGCACGCTTAATCCTGAGTGCTGCGTTTTCTGACTGTTGACCTCTATTCTTCTTCACCGCTCTTATCGTACCGGAATTGAGGGTAATACTTCGCAGCGCATTCGGGGCAGAGGCTGTGGCTGAAGTCGATGTCCGAATGGTCGCGGATATAGACTTCGATCTGGTTCCAGTAACCCTTGTCGTCCCTCACCTTCTTGCAGTATGAGCAGATGGGAAGCATCTTCTGCAGGGTATGGATTTTCTTTATCGCTTCCTGCAGATCCTTGATTGTCTCCGCCTTCTCCTCCTCGGCGCGCTTGCGTTCCTTGATCTCGTTTTCGAGGTCAATGGTCTTCTCTCGGATTTTCTCTTCCAGTTCGTCCACGCAAAGGAGCATCCTCCCCGCAAGTGGTTTCATCAACTGCCAGAAGCCGAAGAGGATGGCAAGATAGAGCAGGAACGAAACTCCCCCCACAACAACCATTTTATCGTACACCGGCGAATACAGCTTCCTCTCGCTCTGGGTTATGATCAGCCCCCACCTGCTGTCTTCGATATGGGTATAGGACACTATCGTGTCGTTAATATATTCTAGCCCCGAGCCGCCGTCGATCGCCTTTTCCATCAGCCCCCGAAGCTCCGGCATGATTTCATGCCCGCCCTCATCGTGGGTGAGAGTCAGCACATCCCCATCTTTACGGTAGCCGATCACTATCCCGTCGGCCTTGAAGCCAGACTGCTTGGCTATAATCTCCTTGAGCGCATCCATCCTGATAAAGACAAGGTCCGTGCCTGCGCGCTCCGTTTCGCGACTTTTTATGGGGGCACTAACTATAAGCACATCCCCCTCCTCCTCGCAGCATTCGAAGATGGTAAGTTTATCATTTACAAAACACCGAGATCTTCCACGGCCACAGCACAACGCGGACAATCGCCACATTCGGCAACCCGGTTGTTTTTGGTGTCAAGGCGCATTATGCCGCAGATATCTTCTGAAAGATTCATCGCATCCTTGAGTCTTGGAATGGTAAACTTCTTCAACTCCGCGAGCGACTCCTCCCCCCGGTTATATTTCTCCAGAGCCTGCCTGATACTCGTACGGCTTGTTATCTGGCGGGCAAGGTCCTTAGCCCTGCGGTTCCATTCCATTACCGCCATCGCCCGGATCTGGGCATTATGGCAAAGACTCTGGTCTTCCGCGTTTTTGAGATGACCGAAAAGGATGATGAAAATAACTACCATGAGGGCGAGGGTGAGGGTGAATAGAGCAGTGGCCAGATAGATGAACAGGGACTTGCGCAGGCGCATAGTCGATTCGAATGGCTCTTCTTTCGTTGCCATGCCATTATCCTTAATGTCGGAAAACGGATATACATAACATCGGCATTCCCGACAACCGACGCCAGACCGCTTCCCTTTCCCGGATTTATTATATGCCCGATTGCCCTGCGACAACAGCGGGAAAGTTATTTTAAGAGATTTGTCGCCCGATTCGTGCCCTCTGCAGGCGCAATATACGCCCCTGACTATCTGCCGCATTTATTCCATATATTACAGGCTACCGATACAAACAGACCATTTATATATTTTATATGCGGTGGCGTTTGCAAAAATCATCGCACAGTGGTAGTTAGTAATAAAGTATAATTTATATTCCCAAAGCATGACAGGAGCGAAAACATGAAGACCATCCGCCTTCTAACCATCGGCAACAGTTTTTCAAACAACGCCTTAACCTTTCTTGCAGATATCGCCGCCAGTGGCGGTGAAGTGACTTTCGATGTCGGCAAGGCAAGCCTCGGCGGATGCTCTCTTGAGAAGCACTGGAACATCGCAACCTATTCTGAAAAACACCCGGAACCGAAATCATACGACCTGCAAAAAAATGAGGACGGCTCATCCATCAAGGCCAATCTGCGGGAAGCGCTTGCCTTTAAGGAATGGGACTTTGTAACGCTCCAGCAGGTCAGCCGCAAGAGTTGGCGCCGCGAAACCTTCCAGCCCTATCTCGATAATCTTCTCGGGTTGGTGAGGAAACTCGCGCCCCAGGCCAAACCCCTTCTCCACCAGACATGGGCCTACCGCACCGACACCCCCTACTTCACGGAAAACAGCATTACCCAGGAAATCATGCACCGCCGTATCGTAGAGAACTACAACCACTTCTCCTCCGAAACCGGCTGCGGCATCCTTCCCTCCGGCGAGGCGGTAAACAGGGCGCGGCAGATCGAAGGGCGCAAGTTCACCTGGCCCGAAGAGGATTACAATTACCAGTTCCCCGAAGCGCCTGTCCTGCCCCGGCAGGAGCATTCCCTCGCCGTAGGCTGGTTCTGGGAGATTACCAACACCCCCGAAGGCGTACCCGAAATGCGCCGCGACTCGAACCATCTCAACAGAACAGGCTGCTACCTTGCGGGTTGCGTCTGGTATGAAATCCTCTCCGGCCTCGATGTCACCTCAACCACTTTCGCGCCCGAAGAGGTCGACGGCGATACCGCAAAACTGCTGCGCTCCATCGCCCATGAAACCGCGCAGGCATACATGACATCCAAATAACAGCCTGCCATCAGCGACAGGTCAGCCCTGAAAAAATCATCGCGGCGCTCTCTCAGAGGGCGCCTGTTTTATTAGCAATATGCAAAAGATGAAAGATGTAAATCAGGCAAGAAAGGGATAACGTTTGGTGGCGAGGAACTTCATCGAATCGGCGATCAGCCGGGAGTATTCAGTCGGCTTGAAATAGATATGGTCGAAAGTCTTTTCAAGATCCTTGATGGGAAAGATGCCGGACTCGCCCGTAAAAGCGAACATCCCCATCTCGGGGAAAGCATCCTTGAGCCTGCTTGCAAGGGTAAGGCCGTCCATCCCAGGCATCATCAGATCGGTTATGCAGAGGGCGAATTCCTCCTCCTGCACCCTGTCCAGAGCCGCCTGCGCTGAGGTAGCCACCTCATACTCAATACCAAGGGAATGGCAGAAAGTTGACATCAGGTCGCATACTGTGGTGTCATCGTCAACAAAAAGAATCTTCATCCAAGTGCCGTTACCTTCTCAGCCACTCAAGGCTGATTTGTACCAATTTTGGTATAATAACATAATTGATGCCCCGTGACTCAATATCCCAAGCACACCCCACCACGCCGATAATACAAATAGATTAATCCGTTAAAACCATAAAATCAATTAAATTTTCTCTGGCCCGGAAAAGATTGGCCGAAAATGCTTTTTACGTTTTTCACATTCTTGTCGCATGTAGGTATGACTGCATATTTTACACGATCAAAGTTGTATTATCCCATAGGTCACAAAAAAACCAGCCACGAGACTCTAGACCGCTCAATTGTTGTATATCACTTTACCGCGCAATAAACATAAGCAGAGTTAACCCTCCCCCGCCAGACAAAAAACAGAGCCGACATAAGCCGGCCCTGCTGGGGGAGAATACCGCTCAACCTGGTTCAAGGGTCAGGGTATGGGGGTTATTTGATCTCCATGAACTTGTCTTTGCCCACGCCGCAGACGGAGCACTTGTCGGGGCAGTCGCCTTCAACCGTGTTGCCGCAGACGGAGCAGACATAGATGGCGGAAGCGGGGAGGTCGCTGCCGCCCTTCACGGTTTCGAGCGCCTTGGAGTAAAGGGTGTGGTGGATTTTCTCAACCTCGAGGGCATTCTTGATCGAGGTGACTGCAGGCTTGTTGCCCTCGGCCTCGGCTTCGGCGAGGAACTTGGGATACATAGTCTCGAACTCAAAGCCCTCACCCTCGATTGCGGCCTCGAGGTTCTCGGTCGTTCCGTTTATCCCGCCAACTACGCGGAAGTGGGCATGGGCGTGAACCGTCTCCGCCTCGGCGGCAGCGCGGAAAAGCTTGGCGACCTGGGCGTAACCATCCTTCTCGGCCTTCTTGGCGAAAGCAAGATACTTACGGTTTGCCTGACTCTCACCGGCGAAAGCCTCCATAAGGTTGTCGTTTGTTGCCATCGTTAAAGTTCTCCTTTTTCTCAATTCAAAATATAACAGACTATTCAAGTCTCAATCAGTGTTATTCTTTCGCAAGGCATTCGTTGCACACACCGCGGACATGGATGTGTACCGAATCAACGCGGCCAAGCTTTTTCGCGCTACGCGGGGCGGCGATCGTCTCCATCTCGTCGCAGTGGAAATCCTTGACGCATCCGCATTCGGTGCAGAAAAAATGGGGATGGCGGCTCGTGTCCGCATCGTAACGCGCGCGGTTGCCAATTGCCTCGATCCTCGTCACCAGTCCGAACTCCTCGAACATGGAGAGGGTACGGTAAATGGTATCTGTCGAGAGGTTGGGCATGGAGGCGTTGAGGCTCTCGCGCACCATCTCAACATCGGGATGCATCTTCGTCGAGGCGAGGGCGCGGTAGATCTCAACCCTCTGGGGCGTAACCTTCAGCCCCGACTCCCGGCAGACTTCGCGGAAGTGCTCGACCATCTTTTCGGTTCTTTCTATGTTCTTCCCGATGACCATCCGCTGAATCCTTAATAGGAATAATTACTACTTAGGATATATTACTGATTGAGGCCGGATTGTCAACCACCATCTGAAAATATTTTTTGCCACCGAATCCCGCAAGCCCATAAAGAAGGGAACGGCCCGGAAGCCGTCCCCTGATACGCATTTTAATCGCCCTTGGGCTGCCGCCTTATTTCTTCTTGCTCTCCACCCCTTCGTTAAGGTCTTTGATAAACTTGTCCCGGTCTTTCGGTAAGACGTGGCCGAGGTAGGTAATCTCGCCCTTGCCGTTGACCCCGACGATGTAGGGGATACCGATCAGGCCGTAGGTGTAGGCCACCGCCCCGTCAACATCGAGGAGGACGCGGTAGTTCACCTCCTTGTCCTTGACAAACTTATCCACCACCTCCTTGCTCTGCCTTACGTTGACGCCGTAGACCAGAATATTCTTGTCCTTGCTCTCCTCCACGAATTTCTTGACCTCCGGTACCTCGGCCATGCATGAAGGGCACCATGTGGCGAAGAAGACCAGCACGGCTCCGCGTTTGCCATTCAGATTGCTGAGTTTGAGCGTTTTGCCATCATTGGTCTTCAGTTCAAAATCCGGAGCCTTCTCCCCAACCTGCGGGGCGGCGGCGTAAGCGGCGCTATAAGCCGAAAAGACAAGGGCCATGACAAAGGCGCCCAGTAATGTAAATTTAACACTCTTCATGATATTTCTCTCCAAAAGGCCCTCACCTTTTTCAGTTTATTGAATGCAAGCTTCGCGCCAGCCTTGCTTTTTACTGCAAAAATTCGTCTCCTCCATATGCGGAATCTTCAGATCCGCCTTCCGAAGTGGTGGCGGCTTCGCCTTTCATTATATTACTGTCACCATTCTGCCCCCCATCCTTCCCGACTGGCTCATTTTGTCCCGCAGATTCGACCCAGCTCTGGAATTTACCGATCGGGTCAAATGCTGTGGTATTGCCAATACGGAGTAGGAAGAGGCTCGCGCCAAGGATCACGATCAGGCCGAAGGCTTTTTTCATGGTAACCATCCACTGCCCCGCCTTGGGCAGTTTCGTCACCAACCCGGCGAAAATACCGGACAGCAGAATCAGGGAACCTTGGCCAAGTCCGAAGAGGAAGAGCTTTACCCCGCCCAGGAAAAGCTCAATAACATAATTGATGCCGGTTGCCTGATTAAGGGTGGATATAACCGCGCCGCCCACGATCAGGAGAATGGGCCCTGTGCACGGCCCCACCACCAGCCCGCTTACCGCGCCGATTGAGAAAGCGCCGACAAGGCCTTTCCTGTTCTGCCCGCCCTGAAGTTTCTGGAGGAAAGACGGCACCGGCATGACAAACACATCAAGCAGGAACAACCCCATAAGCATGAAAAACATGGCGATGATAAACTGGAGCAGGCCGTTACCGGCGAAAGCCCCGAACTGCATTCCGATGGCTGCAAAGATAACCCCCGCAATCGCATAAACCAGAGCCATGCCCAGAACAAGGACAAAACTCAGCAGCGCGGCGCGGGATTGCTTTCCTTCGGCAGAGTGGCCGATATAGCCGATGGTGAGGGGCAGAACCGGATAGGTGCATGGCGTAAACCCCGCAACTACCCCGCCCAGAAAAATCAGCGGATAGACAAGAACAGAGCCTGAGGCTACCGACTCTTCCAATAGTGTTTTGAGTGCGTCTAGCATTTTCTCCCCTCCCCCGCAAATGGTCTTACGAGAATTACATTGCCGTGAAACGATCAGACCTGACAGGAGCTGCCCCGCACCTATAATATAATGTAATGAACGGCAACCCATCCTTCGCTTCTGACAATATGATTCGCAACGCGGGGGTTATTTCATTGTTCGGTTTCATGGAGCAATGTCAAACACTACCGAAGTTAATGGTCATATTGCAAAATCAGTGCCAATAAAAAAGGCTCCCGCCCCAGTCGACTGACCGAGTGTAAACGGGAACCTGGGTGAGGGGTCTGTTTAAGATTTACAACGTTAGGGTCACGCTGTCTGTTCAGGTCTCCTTTATTGTGCAGACAAACTGTTTCTGTGTCCGCTTCAACCTATAACACCAAATATAAAGCAACGCCCGTGCCAAAGATTCCAGGCCTTCGATCTAATTTTTTTCAATAGCCTCCCACTGTACAAACTGAAAGCACCGGCGGTGAATTAACAGGCTTATCTGCCGCATAATCGTCATATATCCACCCTTCGCCCTGCCTCTGCCGGAAGGAAAAGCGATCTTTATTTGGCTGAAAAGTGGCTATCCATAATAGAAAAGCAGCAGGCACTGGCTCCATATCATCCTGTATCAAAACTCATTTATGAGACATCGCGCGCGCGCCATATTTCCGTAAGTAGTTTTTAAATATTAACTTGTGATATTACAATGTCATCCCATCAAGAGACAGGATTATCTGTATCAAGGCTTACTTGCCTGTCTAACATGAACCGTATCGCAGTTCTAAGTATATCGCCTTTCGGATATTGCCAATTCTCTCCCAAGCTGGTCGTGAACTTTGAATCAAAAAATATCGTGCAAATCGTGAAATGGCGTGGCGGTTGCATATTACTCTTCAGATCAGGCTGAAGCGGCTGATTATGTTCTGAATCTGATCACGAATCAGAGAAGTTACGGAGGGTGAAATGAAACGGAATAAGGCTGATAGCATATCCCATGTGAATAGTCTGATAAATGCCAGCAGTCCATATCTGCTCCAGCATGCCCACAGCCCGATCAACTGGCGCGAGTGGGGCGTTGAAGCTTTTGAGAAAGCATGGACCCAGAACAAGCCGATTCTGCTCAGCCTGGGATATTCGGCTTCCCAGTGGTGCCGGCGCATGCAGGAAGAGACTTTTTCTTGCGAAGACATTGCAGCCGCAATTAATTGCAATTTCATTGCAATCAAGGTCGACCGTGACGAACGGCCGGACGTGGATAATGTATACAGAAGCGCGGTCAGCAGGATGAACGGCAGCGCGGGCTGGCCATTGACCGTTTTTCTGACACCGCAGCTCAAGCCCTTTTTCGGGGGCTCCTATTATTCGGCAAAGGGAAAGGAAGATGGTCAGGGCTTCAGAAGTATTCTTAATCGCGTAATAGAGATGTGGAATAACAACCGCGACGCAATCGAATCCGCCGCCTCGGCGGTTGTCGAGGAGATTAACGAGCAGAACGGGATCGAAGCTGTGGGCAAAAACCGCAAGATCGGAATCCGCATGCTTAACGCCGGGCGCAAGCTCGCCCGCACCAAGGCCGACAACGAGAACGGCGGCTTCGGCTCAGGCCCCAAGTTTCCCCATCCGGAAATTCTCCTCTTCCTGCTGGCTGAATATCGCAGAACCGGTGACAAGTCGGCTCTCAGGATGGTGGAGAAGAGCCTCCGGAAAATGCACGAGAGCGCCCTCTTCGACCAACTCGCCGGAGGTTTTCACCGTTACGTGCAGGACGCCAAATGGCTCAGGCCCCACTTCGAGAAGATGCTGCCCGACAACGCGATGCTGGCCCGCGTTTACGCCATGGCCTACAAGATAACCGGCAAGCGCGAATACGCCAATGTAGCCCGCCAGACCGTTGAGTTCATTATCCGTGAACTCGCGAGCAAGGAAGGTGCCTTCTATTCATCCATCAGCGCCGGCGATGAGAACGACGAGGACGAAGCATACTACACCTGGAGCATGCAGGATCTCACCAGCGTGCTCGGCCATAAATCGGCCGAGGTTTTTGCCAAGGCTTACGGCGTAACCCACGCGGGAAATTACGTCGCGGGGCGGAGCGTTCTCTTCCAGGCGTGTGCAATAGATAAAATAGCCGGTGAGGAAGGGCTCTCCCTCACCGACTGCGAGATCGAACTCGTCCTCAGCCGCAATATATTGCTCAAGGAGAGGGAGAAGCGCGGCGCTCCCTTCGTGGATAAAAAAATCATAACAGCATGGAACGGCCTCGCCATCGGCGCCATAGCCTATGTCGGCTCGGTTCTCGACGACAACAAGTTCATCCTCGCCGCCCGCAACGCGGCCAACTGGATCCTTAACCACCACCGCAGGGAGAGAAAGCTCGCGCGCTACAGCATTGATGAGAAGAACATCGGAAGCGCCTTCCTCGAGGATTACGCCGCCCTGAGTAACGGTCTTCTCGACCTCTACTCCTCCACCCTGCGCGACTACTACATCTTCGCCGCCAACGATCTGGCCGAAGAGATGTATATGAAATTCATCGAGAACAACGGGGTGAGCCACTATACCGATCCGGAATCGCGCAGGATAATCGAGCTTCCGGCCCAGGCGGATATCATCTCCGACAGCATCGTGCCGAGCCCGCTCGGAATGGCGATGGAAACTTTGGGCAGGCTCAAGGATATCCGTCAGGCCGAAGCTTTCAGCATTGCGGAAAAACTGACCGAGAGCGCCATAGCCGAAGAGCTCGGCAAAGAGCCCGGGGCAAGCTTCTACTCACTGTACGTCGCGAGCTTCAACCAGACCAACCGCATCAACATCGTCCTCGTCGGCCCCGCCGAGGCAAAGGCCACGCGCGACCTAGCGAAAGAAGCGCGCAAAAATCTCGAGCCCGGCATGTCGCTCCTCTGGGCCTCCCCCGGAGAGGCGGGCAGGCTCATGCGCAAACTTTCGCCCCTGCTGCAGGACCGCTTCCTCGAAAACGGCAAGCCGACCCTGTATATGCTCAAAGGCAACCGCTCGCTGCCCCCGATCACCGAGGTGAATAGTCTCAAGGATGTGATGAAAAGGTAAATAAACACCATCCCTCTTAAAGGCGTCTGCTCCGCAGGCGCCTTTTTTGCATAATCATCTGCGCTCCGGCTTGATTGCAGGAAAACTCAGTATATACTATGTATTGACGGAGAAAGGAGAGGATTATGCCAAAGACCCTTACAAAACACGGCAACAGCTACGCCCTCGTGATTGACAAGCCAATTTTGGAGTTGCTGCATATAACCCCGGAAACACTGCTCGAGATGTCGACAAACGGGGACGCGCTGATGATCTCCCCAATCCGGGACAAGAAAAATCAGAAGAGGATCGACGCAACCCTGGCCAAGATTAACCGAGAATTCGCACCCGCCATAAAAAAACTATCGGAGTGAGTATGGAATGTGCAATCCGAATTTGCTATATGAAAAGTGTCATCCTGATCATGCGAAGGATCCCATTTATTGAGCATACCTTGGAGTAGTTAAGATAAAGATTCTTCACTGCGTTCAGAATGACAAATGCAACGCCTTCTGTCAAATAACAGAGTAAACCTAGTCTTTAATCACCATCTTCCGCACTGCTTTACCGGCGGCGAATTTCAGTTTGGGGATGTAGGCGTGCTTGACCACGTCGAGGCCTTTATAAAGTTCGAGGGTATCTTTGTCCACCACGTCGACGGCACCGTATTTGCGCGCTCTCTCGGCCACGGCGGATTTGTCCTTGGCGATGGTGGAGCAGATCACCACCGGCTTGGGGTAGTGCTGCGAGAGGGACTTGAGGAATTTCAGGCCGTCAAGCTTGGGCATGATGATGTCGAGTGAGATGACGTCTGGCTCGGTTGCGAGGATCAGGTCGCGCGCCTCGAAAGCATCTTCCGCCTCGCCGCAGACCTCCATGCCGGGGGTGGCGTCCACGGCGCTGCGCAGGATTTTCCGAACCAGAGCCGAGTCGTCGACAATCAGCACGCGCGTGTCGCGCCCGGCGATGTCGGCACGTTTCTGGGCGAGGCGCTCGACCTCGGCGCTCTTCTCGATAGTGCGGACTACGGTCTGCTTTTTACCGGTATCGAAATAGATGCGCCGGCCGCTGGTGCCGCCCACGTCCTCCTCAAGAATCGGTATCCCCTCCTGCTTGAGAATATCTCTGGCCACATTTATATTATTGGTGCCGATATCGCTCTGCTGGCTGAGGTGGCTTACCACTTTCGCCCCGCCGTAGATGCGGGCGCTGAGCACGCCGGGGGTCTCGTCGAGTTTTTTCATGAGCCAGATAATAGTGCGGATCGAGGTGTCGCCGTAGCGCCCCTTGTCTTTCTCCCCATCCCCATTGGGTGATCGCGAGAGAAGGTAATGGTTCATGGCGGCAAAATTTTTGTTTTTGTGGAACAGGCAGACGGCGACGCAACTCCCGAGCAGCGTGGCGATCTGGCAGGGGGTGCGTGAAACGTGGTACTCGCCGGGTAATAGAAAAACCCTTTCGTTTTCCATAACATCCTCCTCGCGCCGAATGCCTGCCCGGCATTTTGCCGCCTGTGAAATGTCGCTACATCTTGCAACATAGACCCGGAAGGGAGGATTGTCAAATAAAAAGCCCCCGGCCAGACCGGGGGCTTTGGATAGCGGTTATTGACCAGCTTGAATTACCTCTTGTTCTCAATGGTGATAAGCGCGATTTTCTTCTCCTGCCAGTCGTCGGTCAGCATGGTTGCGAGGCGCGCGCCGGTGTGGACGATGCCCATGTTGAGGAAGAAATCGTAACCGCGCATCTGGCTCTGGACCATGGAAATGTCGGTCTTGATATCCTTGCCCTTCTCGGCTTCGTACTCAGCGAGGGTGGGAAGTTCACGCTTGGTGAGGACGAGAATGTCGCAGCCCTTGTCGCTGTCCTGCAGTACGGGCTTGAAGAGGCTGGCCTCGCGCAGAACGTAGGGCAGCTTGTAATAATCAACCGTGCTGGTGGTGATCTGGTCTTTGAAGTCCTCGATCTCGCCCTTCTCGACGAGGGCCGAGTATTTCTCCGCCTCGATCTTGGCCAGGCGCATCTCTTCCTTCTTCTGGAGCTCAAGCAGGATCATGCTGCGCAGAACGCCGTCGATCTTGCCGTCCTCGCCCTTGAGGGTGCTGGGCTTGCCTGGGATATAATCCAGCAGACGGATGCGGAAGCAACCCTTGTCAGACTCGAGGAGGGGGTTCTGGTTGTCGAAAAGCTCTTTCAGCTTCTGGATCTTGTCTTCGCGTTCCTTGCCCTCGCCCATCCTGTCGAGGCTGTTGAGGAAGTTGACGAGGCTGCGGGAGGGGCCGATCTCCTTGATCGTCTCAAGGTTGTCGGTGGTAAGCGGCTTGTCGCCGGAGACGCCGACAATGATGTTGCGGCGCTTCAGACCGTCAAGGTTAACGATATCCTTCAGGGACGGTGGGGTGTTATTGACGATGCAGTTGCGGATATATTCCTCGAAATCGCCGCGGCTGAGGGTGGAGGAGGCGAAGTCCTGCTGCTTCTCCCTGATAACCTTTTCGAGAACCTGATCCTTGGCTTCCTCGAAGGTCTTCTCGCCGAAGCTGGCCTTGTTCATCTTGTAATACTCGTCAAGCTCCGCCTCGGTGATCTTCGGATCCTTTAGGGAATCGAAAGGAGCAAGGACGTATTCGAACCTCCACTTCGCCTTTGTCCAGAAGCGGCGGTCGTTCTCTTTCTGGGCATTGGTCAGGAAATCCTGGGCGTTGCGGAGGAAAAGCTCCTCGTCGCCCGTGGGGTTTTCCTTGGTGATGCCGAGGATGTTGTCGCTCGCCTGCTGGGACATTTTCTCGGTAATGTGGACAGTAAGTTCCTTATAGGTGAACTTGGCCTTCTCCGCCTGGTAACGGGCAAAGGCTGTCTGCTCGGTAGCGATGGGGGTCTTGTCCATGGCCTGGACGTATCTCTTGATCTTGAGCCACTCCTCCACACCTTTAATATACTGGGCGCGGTTGAGGCGGTATTCATCAAGCATACGGTCGATGGCTTTTTTCAGCCCTTCCTCGTCGCCTTCAAACTTAACAAAACGGCGATCCTTGCGGATGAAGGAACCGATCTCTTCCATGGAAACGCCGATTCCGGCTTCCTCGGCTTTTGCCAGAGTGGCCATGGCGAAGAGGTTGGAAATTTCCGGCGGCAGGCTTCCACCCTGGGGCAGCATGAACTGAACACCGCTCATGCCTCCGATTCCGGGGTTGCCGACCGCGGCCTTGAGCCTGTCGGAAAACTGGGCAAAATCATGATTGCTTACAGTCTCGCCGTAAACGATAGCCCTGTCCCCTCCCGAGTTAACATCCTGAGCTTTTCTCCCCACACCCCAGACAAGGGTAAAGGACGGGATAATGATGATGGCAACGACCCAGTAAATGATTTTTTGACGCTTACGAAAATGATGAAGAGGCACTTCATATTCCTTTCAGCTGGCTAATACCGCATAATTAATCGAAAACTCTTGGAAGATATGGAATTATAGAGGTTTTGGGTGGCCATGCAACATCTTTTCACTGCCATAATCAGTCATATCCTTGCAACTGCGGGGTAAAGTGGGCTATAATCGCCTTTCCGTGAACAAGGCGGGCCCCGACCCGCCCTGCGCCTATATTATTTATATCTTTCTGTTACACGAGTTTATCAGGAGCCATTAATATGAAGACACCTCTGCTTTTCACCCCACTGCTCAAGGTTCGCGTCTGGGGCGGCGAAAGGCTTAAATCCCGTGCACCCGGCGCTCCGGCCGAACCGATCGGCGAAAGCTGGGAACTCGCCGACCACGAAAGCGACACCACGGTTGTCCGTGGCGGGTCTTTTGACGGAAAAAAGCTGCACGAAATATTTATGGAAAACAAGGAAGACCTCTGCGGCAAGGCTGTCGACCCGGCCAGCCCCGACGTATTCCCCCTCATGCTCAAGCTTATCGACCCGAAGCAGGATCTTTCTGTGCAGGTCCATCCTGATGATGAATACGCGGGCAAGCAGAAGGCGGGCGAACTCGGCAAGACCGAAGCGTGGTATGTTCTCGAATCGGAAGCAGGGGCAAAACTTTATCGCGGGTTCAAGCCCGGCGTGACGAAGGAAGCTTTTGCAAAAGCCCTCGAAGACGGGAGCGTGGCCGACCTGCTCAACGGTTTCGAGGTAAAGCCGGGCGACGTTCTCAACATGCCTGCCGGAACAGTCCATGCCCTCGGCGCGGGGGTTCGCATCGCCGAGATCCAGCAGAACTCCGACACCACCTACCGTGTTTTCGACTGGAACCGCGTGGGTCTCGACGGCAAGCCACGCGAACTGCATATCGAGCACGCCCTGGCGGTCACCGATTTCGAGGATGCGGGCGATAATCTCTGCAAGGCGGAAGCGCTCGCCCATGAGAGCTGCCTGCGCGAATGCTTTATCCGTTCGGAAAAATTCAACTTCGACAGGCTCGGAAAATTCAGCTCCGCTTCGATCGAACTCGATACGAAAAAAGAGAGCTTCCATATCCTTACCGTTGCCGAAGGCGAGATAGAGGTAGTCACCGACGAGGGTAGCGTCAAATGCGGGAAATGGGATTCGGCTCTCGTTCCGGCGGCGGCGGGTAAATATACGATTCGTCCCAGTGACGATGCGAGTGTCCTTCTCTTTTACAAAGGCAAATAAGCGATTATGGAAGAGCGTCTTCAGAAGTACATGGCCCGCTGCGGCGTGGCCTCACGCCGTAAAAGCGAGGAGATGATCCTCGAAGGTCTGGTTGCGGTCAACGGCAAGGTGGTGACCGAGCTGGGGGCGAAAATCCGCCCCGGCAAGGACCAGATCACCGTCAACGGCAAACCGCTCCGGACGGAAGAGAAGGTTTACTACATTCTCAACAAGCCCAAAGGCTGCACCGCCAGCGTCTCCGACGAGATGGGCAGGCGCACCGTAATGGACCTGCTCGGGAAGGATGTCAAGGAAAGGGTATACCCGGTGGGCCGCCTCGACCGCGACTCGGAAGGGCTTATCCTCCTGACCAACGACGGCGAGTTTGCCCACTACATGACCCACCCCTCCTTCGGGGTCAAGAAAGTCTACCGCGCAACCGTGGAAGGCGAGGTCGATCAGAACGCGCTGGCCGACGCCGTCAAGAACGGCATCCGCATGGGGCCTGCGCTGATTAAACCGCAGTCCGCGAAAATAATCAAGAAACTCAAGACCAGCACCATCGTCGAGATTGTAGTCGGTGAAGGGATCAACCGCGAGGTGCGCCGTCTCTTCCTCGCCCTCGGCCACGAGGTCACCCGTCTTCTGCGTATTACCGAAGGCCCCCTCTCCATCCGCGGCATATCCAAGAGCGGCTACCGCAAGCTTAACAGAAAAGAGCTTGAGACCATCTTCAAGGCCATGGGCAAAGCGGAACTCGTGAAAGACGAACTCCCCGCCCCGCCCAAGGTTCGCACCCGTTATTTCAGCCCCGACGGAAAACGCGCGGGCAAGCCCGACCCGGCCATGGGCGCCGCCAAATCCGGCAGGCCTGCGGACGATATGGACGACGTAGTTTATTTCGACAAGAAGACCAAGACCGGCGGCGTGCGCAAAGCCCAGAAACGCAAAGATCCCGCCGACAAGCGCCGCGGCGAAAAGAAAGTTTCCGGCACCGCGCGTAAGTATGACAAGAAAAGCGAGCTGGGAGAAAAGCGTTACGAAAGCCGGAAAGCTTCCGACGGTCCGCGTAAATTTGAAAAGCGGAAAGACGCGGAAGATAAGCGTTACGACGACAGGAAATCGTCCGGCGGCGCGCGCAAGTACGGGAAGAAAAACGAAACGGAAAGCAGGCGCGGTTCCGACAAGCGCGGATCAACCGGCGGGAAATATAAAACCGACAGGCGTGAGGAAGATAAACGCCCCGCCGGCAGAAAGCAGGCGGAGAAAGCGGGCGACAAGCGGAAAGCCGCCGCTCCGGACAAGGCGGGCAAAGCCAGATTCGACAAAAAGGCGAAACCTGCCAGAGCCGAGAAGCCGGCCAAGGCTGCACCGAAATCTCCGGCGAAGAAGCCCGCGAAAAAGTCGGGCCCGAAAACCCCTGTTCATCCGATTACGGGGAAATAGGATTCCGCATTTCAGCATGGGGATAAAGCATGAACGAATCCGAACCGGCAGCGCCCGAAGTAATGACGCCGGAGTTGCTCACAGACATGGCCATGAAACTGAAATGCCGTGGCGCGTCTGACATCGAGATCGGCAGCATGCTGATGTCGCAGGGCTTGACCCATGAGGAAGCCTCGCTGGTCCTGCAAAACCTGCCGGTTAGTGAGGAGATGCGGGAGCAGATCAAGGAAAACAATACCGGTCTGGCCAAGGGCGTGCTCGCCCTCCTTGCCGGGATAATGATTACCATGGTAAGCTACAGCAACGCGGGGCCGGGTAAAAGTTATACTATCGCCAGCGGCCTTATCGCTTACGGGATGTGGAAAACAATCTCCTCGCTGATGAAGCCGAAAGACTTGTAAGCGCGGGTTCCGAAATTTTCAAGGTTATTTCAAGAGCATGAAAAACGCCAAACGCATACTGCTTGCGGTCGATGCCCTCAATTCGAGCGGCATCACCTTCTCCCTGCAGAACCTGATAACCGGGTTGCTGCCGCAGGGGGCGAAGATCATGATCCTCGCCCGGCATGGTGGGGAGCGCGAGCAACTGTTCCGCAAACTTCCGCTCGAGAAAATCCACATCTCCAAATATCTCGGCACGCCGATTCTGGGGCGGGGATGCGTCGCGGCGGTTAAGGAATTCAAGCCCGATATCATCCACTGCCTCGCCCTCAATATTTTCGAGAAGTGCCATAAACTCGCGGAAGAAGTGAATGTCCCGATTCTTGCCACGGTTAACCGTTTCGAGGAGGACTGCTCCTACCTCGCCCGTAACACCGGTATCAAGGTTCTCGCCATCTCCAACGCGATCAAGGAACGGCTCGCAAACCGCGAAGGCATCAAGCAGGACAGGGTCAAGGTAATCCCCAACGGCCTCGACCTAAACATGTTCCCCAAGCCCAACCTGAAAAAGATCGACAACGGCTCGATCCCCGTGGTCGGGACTTTCGGAAAGCTTGACGTGCAGAAAGGGCAGCGGGTTTTTGTGGAGACGGCGGCCATGATTATCAACCGCAAAGTCGACGCGGAATTTTTGATCATGGGTGCCGGCCCGGACAAGCAGCACCTGCGTAAGATGGTCGATCTCCTCGGCATCCGCAGCCGCGTAACCTTCAACCCCCCAAGCTCGGCCGACAACCGCAATCTCGGTAATATTGATATTTTCGTGGAACCGAGTTTCCAGGAAGGCCTCGGCCTCTCGGTCATGCAGGCCATGGCCTCCGGCGTTCCGGTTATCGCCAGCGGCGTGGGCGGGATTTACGAACTGGTCGAGGACGGCGTAACTGGAGTCCTCGTCCCCAAGAACGACAAGAAAGCTCTTGAGAAAGCCATTATTGACCTTATCGAAAAACCGGCGAAGCGGCACGAACTTGCCCGCAACGCACGCGAAAAGGTGGAGGAAAGTTTCGACATCCGCAAGCTCGCCAAAAATATACTCGCCCTCTACTCCGAATGCCTTGAGCGGCGCGGGGGCTACTCCGAATGATCAAGAACGCATCACGCCGCGAGGTCATCGCCCTGACGGCCACCATCTTCCTCATCCTTCTGAGCCTCGCCTTCTACGCCCCCAACGCGGTGAGGAAATCCCACAAGGCAGACTTCGAGAGATATTATTACGCGGGTTGCGTCGCCATGCACGGCGGTGACATTTATGAAAAGCATGACGACCTGCAATTCAAATACTTTCCCTTCTTCGCCGAGGCCATGGTGCCGATCGCCTGGATTTCGGAGTCGGCCTGTCCGAGCGAAAACCCGGACAAACCCTTCGCTAATGAAAAGGCGTTGCTCTTCGGCGCGGGGTTGTGGTTCGCGGTGCTTTCGTTCTCCTATCTCGGCTCTCTCCTCCTCGCCGTCTCCCTCTGCAAGCCGGAAAATATTTCAAAGGCACTGTGGATATTCTGGATCGCCCTAGCTTTTTCCGCGCGCTTCTTTGTGGCCAACCTCAAGAACGGGCAGATCAATATGCCGGTCATGTTCCTCGCCCTTTTCGGTTGCTGGCTTGTTATCAAGGGGCGTGAATGTTTCGGCGGGATCTCTATCGGCCTCGCGGCTGCAACAAAGTTCATGCCCGTGGTTCTGTTGCTCTGGCTCTTCAGAAAGAAAAAATGGTGGGGCGGGGTATATCTGGCAAGCACCGTCCTCGCCTGCCTCTTCATCTTCCCTTCCCTCATCTGGGGCGTCGAGGGCAACTATGACATGCTGGAGAAATATATCGGCCAGCGCAAAAAAATGGTGACCGATCTCCCCGAAGAGCAGGCCGCCGGGCAGAGCATTCCCAGCCTCACCAACCGCCTTCTGTGCAAGGTCAACTCCGCCCCCCTGCGCCTGCGCGACGAGGACGGTAACCGCGAACCCATATATGTGAACATCCTGAATCTCGAAGAAAGCACGGCGAAATATATCGCTCTCGCTTTCGTTCTTATCCTCTCCGCCGCTGCGTGGCGAAGCCTCTCGCCCTCATACCCCGGTTCGTCAGCTCGCCGGGTTGTTGAGGTCGGTCTTATCTTTGTCCTAATGCTCCTCATCAGCCCCGAGGCGCGCAAGGCCCATTACATAACCCTGCTCATCCCGGTGGCCGGGCTTGCCGCAGTTTATCTGGAAGGCGGCGCAAAACGCGGTTGGTCTCTCCTCGGCCTGAGCTTTGTCCTCAGCAACATCACCAGCCGCGGCATCGTGGGCGACAACGCGGCTTATTATTATCTCAATGCTTATTGCGTGGTCATGTGGGGCGCGGTCATCCTCTACATGCTTCTCACTTCAGCCCTGCACCAACCCCTGCCCGAAAAGGCCGAAATAGAAACCGAGCCCGATGACATCGCATCAGACAGCCTGCTCGACGAACCGGAAGCGGAAGAGGCGTGATTTTCTAATTTGCCTAAGTACCAATGAAAATACGGAATGCCGCCCATCCTTTGTCAAACTCAGGACGGGCAGAAATCTCTCAAGACAGAATAATGCGTGATTAACCCGGCCTACTTCTTCGCCGTAGCCAGCCAGTGGGGCATGGGCGGGGCGAGTGGTTTTACGGCGAAGTCGTTGAAGCCCGCCTCTTCCATCCAGCCCTTGAGCTCCTCGTCGGAAAATACCCAGCCGTTCTCGGTGGTGAGGGCCATGTTGACCGCGAAGAGAGCGGAAAATTTCGGGCTGGTGTGGCTGGCGTCGGTCATCATGTCCATTACGTAAACCTTGCCGCCGGGGTTGAGTGATTCGTAGGCCCGCTTCATCAGGCTTCTGATCGAGTCGGGGGACTCCTGATGGAGCATGCCAAAGAAGAGAACCGCATCGTTGCCGGAAGGGAACTCGGCGGTGCGGTAGTCGCCGGGAATGGTCTTGACCCTGTCGCTCATCCCTTGCTTTTCAACAAGCTCCGCCGCAACCTTGACCACCCCCGGAAGGTCGAGGACGGTGCATTCAATGTCTGGATTGGCTTTCGCCACAAGGACCGAGTATGTCCCGGGGCCGCCGCCCACGTCGAAAAGTTTTTTGCAGCCCGAAAGGTCTAGTTGCGGAACCACCGCCTGCCCGATGCCGAGGGCGCGCCCGTGCATGGAGAGGACGAAGGTGCGCGTGCGCTCCTCGTCTTCACCGAGGTGGAGCTCTGGTTTTTCAACCGGGCTGCCGGTTCTGGCGAGGCCGGAGAGTTTGCTCCATGCGTCATAGACATCGCGGTTGTAACGGATTGCGCCCTGCAGGTTGGCGGGCGAACCGGGAACGAGGAAGATTGCACTTTCGGTAGTGTTGTTATAAAGCCCGTCGTTTTTCTCAAGCAACCTGACCGCTACACAGCCGTCGAGAAGGAGGGTCGCGCCGCGCTCGTCAAGACCGAGGGAGCGGGCCACCGTTGCGGCGTCCGCCTTGCCGAGTTCGGAGAGGGTGGCGAAAACGCCGAGGTCGGAGGCGGTGAAAAGAACGCATGAATCGTAAAAGGCGCTGGCCATGTCGATTATTCTGGACGGGTTTGGCTGCATGAATCCTCCAGTGAAAGTTCAATCTGTAAAACGCCGGCGGAACCATGCCGCGCAGCGCGGTTATTTCTTGTTTACTCTTGCCGGTGCCGGTGGAGTTTGTGCGCTTGCCTCTTTCTCTTTCTTCTCTTCGGGCTTTTGCGGTTCCGGTTTCTTTTCTTCCGGCTTGGGCTGAACCGGGGCCGCATTTTCCTTCCACCTGATCTTGAGCGCCGTATGCACCTTGAAATCAGGAAGGTGAGTGGCAAGGGTGCCGGTGGCATCAGTAATGATGTCTTTCTTCTCAATTATCTCGCCGGTCCAGCAGTCCCATATTTCTACAGCGTATTTTCCGACCGGAACGTTCAGTACTTTCGCGGTTATTTTTGTATGTACTCGCCTGTCCTTGTCCTCTTTCGGAAGATGGACTACCTGCTCCTTATCGTAGACGTAGACATAAAATATTTTCCCGTCTCCGAGGCAGAGGCCGTTCAGACGTTTCTGTGTACCCATCTTCCCGTCAAAATCCATGGGCCACTGGCTGCGGAGTTGGGGCTCGTTCTTGCCCCGGCGTTTGTCCTCGCCTTCGATATATTTTGAGAGTGCCTTGAAAGCGGGGTAATGGTTGGCGAGAGCAAGATACTCAAACCACCAGTAATATGGAGTCCCGGCGGAGCGGCTCATCCAGCCCCACCAAAGCCCGGCATAAAGGTCGCCGTCCAGGCCTTCGATAGAACTCGCGTTCCAGTCGCCGCCGAATTCGGTTATCTGGAAAGGCTTGTCGTAGCCGAGGCAGAAATTCTCTGTCCTTTGGAGCATGTTGAGAAGGGGATCCTTGTTGCTGTGGTAAGCGTCGCAAACGATATAGTCAATGAAAGGCAGGCGCACCATCTCCTGGTCTATATAGCTGTAGTCGCCGGAGTAATGGGTGGTTACCAGATGGCGGCCGTGGTCATACTTATCCAGCACGCCAGTCATTATCTTATGCCATTCGTGGACGTCATCGGAAGCGTAAACTTCGCGGCGGCGGCCGTAGAGGTTGCCTATAAGGTCAAGCTCGCTCCACATCTCGATGCCGTAGATATGTGTCGACCATCCCCAGCGCGCAGCGATGTAGCGGATTTTGTCCTTGTACGCTTCTCGCGCACGGTTGCTGCGGAAAAGATCTTTGGAATATTTGAGGAACCCGTTATCCCAACCGGCCCACGCCTGTTCGTCGCGAGCCCGTGAAGTGCTGTAAGGGGAGTGCTCCCACTCATGGTCAACCTGCCCGCCCTCGCGCTGGCCCGTAACCTTCTCCTGCGAGGCTTTGCCGTGGTTGTCGATTACAAGATGGATATAGATATCGTTCGCGGCGGAGCTGTTGACAAGGCTGTCGAGCTTCCACGCGTGTTCCATATTATAAACGCCGAGGCCATGGTAATTTTTCCAGCGCCCGGTCCACTCTATCCCGAGCCACCACGAAGACATCCACACCTCAAAAGCATTCACCCCCGCATTTTTCATTACGGGAAGAATATCTTCATAAACGCGCAGCCCGCGGTCGACCGGGGCGGGCGTGCCTTTGTAATGCTTTTCTAGAATGGTTTTGACATGCCTCTCGTCCACGGGCGAACGCAGGCTGTGGCCCACGGGGAAAAAGTAATCCCCGTTCTCGAATTCGAAGCAGCGCGGGTCCTTCTCCGAGATGCGGACAAAGCCGCGCTTCTCCGCCTCGGTTACGGTAAGGCTGCGCGGTTCGGTGCGGAGGGTTTCCAGCTTATGCACCACCGGCGAGCGATAACTGATGTCGAGATAATAAGTGTATTCACCGGCCAGCCTCGGAGTAAACCTTACCTTGAATACTCCCGGCCCCTTGGGAATGTAAACGTCTTCAACCGTCCCCTCGCCGTTGTCATTGCCGAGGACGCGGTTGTAGTCCTGATAATAAAAAGCCGGGACCCTGATCTCCTCCCCGGCCGGGGATTTGAAGACCGCGTCAATGGTTACCTCTTTGCTGGAGAAAGGATTGAGGAGAGGGCGGTTGATAGAGAAGGTAAACTCCGCCTTTTCGTAACGGCCAACCGTGCTCTGGCCGGCATCGAAATCAACTACGCTGAGTTTCTGGAAATCGTCGTCCGTGGCGGGCCAGGTGGTGATGTTGTCCACATAAACGCTGCCCTTGAATTCCTTGTCGCCCTGAATCGCAAGGCCGAAAGCGACAACCTGCGAGAGGAAGAGGCGACTCCAGCGCATGGCGTGGCCTCGCGGGCGGAGGTCGGTGCTGTTTTCGGAGAGGTCTATCCTTATTGTATTCCACCCCGGATAAAGCGAGTTGGCCCGCACCCAGCCGCTCTCAACCCTGCGCATGCCGAGGCCCTCGAACCAGAGGCCGTCCTTGTTTTTCAGCAAGACCCTTGATTGGATACGCGCACCGGCTTGCAGATTTTCCGGAGGAATGTAAATCTGATACTGAAGGGTGTCGAGAATAAGCGCGGATTTTCCTGAGAAAGGATCGTGCACCACGAGGCGCTTGGGGTTTTCCCTCGAACCGCGCCAGACTTTGGTGACCCCCGGGAAATCGCAGTTTACCTTGAGGCTGGTGCCGTGTTCCGCATCAACCGCGAAGGGCTCGGTATTGGCGCCGTCGGCGTAAAGCCACTCCGCGATACTATCCTCTTTCTCGAAATCACGGATAAACTTCGTGCGCCGTGAATCGCTGTCCCTATCGACCGGTGCCTGTTCTTCCCCGCAACGACAGAGGGCTGCAAAGAGCAGGAAGGAAAATATGAACATGGTTGCGAATCTTGTCATGCCTGCTGCCTTATTGAGTATGCTTTGAAGATCTGACCGATATCAAGCTCCGGGCCGACCTGTGCGGATGAAAATACTGCGCATGCGCCGCAAGAGCCATATCAGCGCTTGGCGTGGTCGCTGGCCAGAATTATTACCTGCTTCATCATCGCCTCTTCCCGCTCGTCTAGGCTCCGCTTCATCAGCACCTTCTTGCCCTTGCGGGTCCACTTCAGGCCGCAGCTCTTGGCAAGCTGGCCCACCACATATCCGGCTGGCTTGCCGGAGACGGAGAGGTTGACCGTAATATCCGGCACCTCGCCGCTCTCGAATTCGATCTCCGCCTGGGTGACCATGGTCACAAAATCTAGGACGGTGGAGAGGTTGGTCTCGGAGAATTCGCAGCGCAGGGGCTTCTTGAGATTGGCCGCAAGCTCCGCCGCGTCGGGATCGGTTACGCTCTCGATCGCCCATACCTCGAAGACGAACTGGGGCACCAGAGTTTTCCTTTTGCGCAGCCGGCCGTAGAAGACGCATTCTGTTCCCGGCGTGAGGGCGGAGATCTGCTCGCTCATGGTGCCGTAGGGATATTTGGCGATCAGCTCCTCAAGATATGCGTGCTTGGTGCGGGCAAGCATATCGCGGTGGCGGGCGTCGGAGTTGTATGTCACTACCGCAACCTCCGGATGGCCGTCAGCCGAAAGCTTGACCGCGGTTGCCGCGGGCTGGGTCCATTTCGACTTGCCGTTGTACTCGCCCTTCACGGCGAGCCACATGCCGATATAATGGTCGAGATATACGCGGAGGTCGCGCATTGAAATGTCGATCGAGTTTGCGCGCAGGTTACTGGGGCGTTCGCGGTATACCCACGAGATGACCGGCTTGTCGGTGGCGATAAGGTCGTTAGCCGTGTTCTTGCCGCCGAGGGAGTTCACATATTCGGCGCGGACTTTTATGATGTTGTCGATTATTTCGGTGCGGCCGATATCGCCGGGTACGTCCGGCTCTTCTTTTACAGTCTGGTCGAGGGCGCTCACGTAAGAGGAGATGGCCTCGTAATAGCGTTTATCTTCCGCGAATTTCTTGCCCTTTTTCCACTCGCTCAAACGGCCTTCGCGCAGCTTGTCCTCCGCCATGCGCAAAACCTCGACCGCCTGCTCATGCTTGAGGCGGTTGGCAAGGTCGCTGTAGCAGATCACCGCCGTACGGTAATCTTTCTGCTGCATGGAGAGCTTGCCGAGCAGCATCCGCGCCTCAAGGAAGTGGGGACCCGCAATCTCGCAAGCTTCCATGTAAGTTTTGCGCGCCTCGTCGACAAGCTTGTTCTTCTCGCACCACTGCCCGAGCTTGATCAGGTTCTGCGCGTCTGTATCGGAAACTTTCTGGCGGAGTTTCTTGAACTGGCTCCGGGGGGTGATGCCCTCCTCCATGGAGAGGATGTCGACGCGGTTTATCTTCAGGGGGCCGATGGTGGATTTGATCTTGATCCATGAGGAGGACTCCTTGACGATAACGCCTTCGATAGTCCCGCCGTTCTTGGTTTTTATTACAACCCTCTTCTCTTCTTCCTCGCCTGAGCGCAAGGAGCAGGAGAAGATAAAAATCATGGCAATGGTGAGGTAAACAAGTCTGTCAATCATGATCCAAGCTTTCGTAATCCTATCCCGATGTACGGTTTAATTTCTGCAATGTGACGGCAAAACCAAAAATACCGCGCCGTAAAACCCGGCGTATTCAAAAACAATTCCCGGCCGCAAAAACCGGGACGACGTCGCTTTCTAAAATACCTCCCCGAGCTGTTTCATCAGGTCGGGATTTTTCTTCTTCAGTTCCTTTATCATTCTCTCAATTTCCGGGGCGCTCAGCTTCTCCTTACTGTCAGGCTTCGATGTATCCGGCACCTTCTCCGCGCCCTTGGGCTTTTTCAGCTTCTCAAGAAGATTGCCTGTATCCTCCTCCCCGAAAAACTTATCGAAGTCAAAGCTGTCGGCTGGCTCTTCACCCGCATCATCCGCCTCGTCGCGCAGAAGAGGCTTCCACTCGGTCATGGGGTCTTTGTCGACGCGGTAAAGCTCGCCGCCTTCGCGCTCGAAGGTGACGGAGGTCGGGGTGATCTCGACCACAACCACCGTCTCGTCCGGACTGGCCTTGAACTCATCCCCCTCGCTCAATTCGTAATAAGGTCCGCCGTCGATGGAGCGCACGTGTATGCGGCGCTTGCCTTCGACGCTGCCCTTAATGATGGCCAGCACCTTGAGGGGGAAAGGCTTCTCCGCCTCTTTTGTATTGTCGTTACTGTTGTCGCCTTCCTTCGGAGTTTCCATCTTCGCAATAGGCTTGATCGGCAGCACCTCCTGCTTGATCGGCTTTACGTTATTATTCGGATTTGGCTTGGGTTGCGGCTTAGGCTTCCCGTTGTTTCCGTTATTGAACGCATTCTGCATCTGATTGTCATCGCTGGGCTTGACCGGGGTTCGCTTGGTCATGATAAGCTGGGGAAGGATGAAGGGGTCTTCCCGCTGGACAAAGGATTTTTGCAGCTCCCGCGCTTCATCAGGCACCTTGAAAATATCCGAGGGATTGAGCTTGGAACGCGCCGGGCGCTCCTCGATCTCGGCGGAGATGAGGGCGGGCGGGAAAGCGTAATAGTATACCGAGGCAGTCATCAGCATCGCCGACAACACCACGAATACACCGCGCTCGAATGTCCACCAACTCTCGTTCAGCATCTGTTAAAGCACCTCGGCTTCACGCCTCAATGGGGTATAACCTTGATTACGGAATTGCCGTTGTTCTTGTTCTTCGTTTTATCCTCGCTCTTGGCCGGATCGGTAAGCATCTCGGCGGCGAGAACCAGTTTCACTTTATGGTAATGCCCGTACCAGCTCTCGAATTCCTTGAGCTTGTTCTTCTCGGCATACTGTTTGTTGTTGAGCTTCCTCGCCTGCCGTCCCTTGGGGCTGCTGTCAATCTCCAGCGCCTGAAGGACGAAATAATCCCCGCTCTTCGAGCACTTGTCAAGAAGGCTCAGAATCCCGGTCATCCTGATATTCAGTTCCACCTCGACCGGGAACTCGCGGATAAATTCCTGCACCTCTTCACCCTGCATCGGCGCCAGCGGTTTGATGGAAGTGATCGAGAGAATATTGCGCGTGCCGTCCTGCTCCTCGTGGATCGAGAGAAGAAGATCCATCACCCGGCGCAGGGTCACAAACTGTTTCATCCACAATTCGTCGCGCGACAAAGGTTCGGTGGTCTCCTCCGGGATCACCATCCCGAGGCCCAGCGTCTTGTCATCGAGCTTGATGTCGCGCTTGCTCTCCATCTCCTGCAGGAAATACTGCTTGAGCAGGTCATACTGGTTGCGCACATAGACCTGGCGGTTGGGCATGTGGTCCGGCGGGATAAGGGCTTTGCTGAAATCGTAATTTAGTTTGGCCTTGAGCTCCTTGAGGCGCTCGGAGAGTTTTTCGTTCGATGTTTCAAGCACCTTCTCCAGCACCTGCACCTTTGTGCCCTGTTCGGGGCAGAAACTCTCGCGGCGTTTCTCGTTGTTCTTGAAGTCGGCCAGAGCGGATGCGGTCTCCGAGGCATTGCCGCGCATCAGGAAAAGCCAAAGGATAAAGAGCAGCCCCAGAAAGGCGCCGATCACAACGCATATATCCCTGTGCCGTTCCCAGAAAGACATTTATCCGTCCTTGTTGATCATACAGCGCATTACAAACGCGAGGGGCACGCCCCGTCTCTTGTTGACCTTGGCCTCGACCTCGCCCGTGTCATTCAGAATCTCGAAAGCCCCGGCATACTCCAGCGAATCCTCCTCGAGGATCTCGGTACGCCTGATAGTTACCTCGGTGAAAATCTTGCTGTCGCTGCCGAGAATATCGTTCTTGATCTTGATCAGGTCGTCGCGCGCCTCTTTCGGGCTCGAGCGCCCGAAGAGATAACCTTTAAGCTCCAGAAAGCTGTTGGTCTGGAAAGTGCCCACATCCCTGAGGCTGCGCTCGGCCACCACCTTGACCTTCTTCTCCTCCCCCTCCTCCTTGGCGATCTCCTCGTCCGGGATCTCTGCCGTGCTCATGGCGGTGTAGACCACATAGCTCGGGGTCTTGTTGCGCAACAACTCCAACGCCTTGAGCATGTTGATGCCGGAGCGGTGGCGCGCTTCGAGAGAGGCGACCTGCTCGGCGAGCTTGACGTTGAGCTGTTTCAGTTTGTCCGTCTGCTTATGCTCTTCCTCGGCGGCCTTGAGGTGCTGCTCCCATTTGTCCCGCCGCTCGGTTTCATAATTCGCTTCGCGGTTACCCCCCCCGTACCACGGGCAGCCCCCCACGCCCACAAGGATAAGAAGCATGAGGGCGACCACGGCGCTGTAATAGGTATATACCTTGCTGCGCCAGAACTCGCGCTGCTTCTTCACTTCCGGCGGGAGGAGGGAGACGTTGAACCCGTTTACCAGGCGGCCGAGGCCGAGGCCGATGGTGCCTGTAAAATGGTTCGAGCCGTCGCCGAGAAGAGCCGCTTCCGCCGACTTGCCCTTGAGGTCAACTATGTTATGCAGGTCGAGATACTCGACCTCGCACTTCACGCTCTCGGAGAGGGCTTCGGCAAAACCTTTGAGCCGCGAGCCACCGCCGGTAATAAAAACTTTGGTGAACTGGAACTCGCCGACGTGGAACTGGTTTTTGAAATACCGTACCGAACCGTGGATCTGGCTGACCAGATTGCGCACCTCGGAACGGCACGCCTTCGCCACCTCGAGCTCCGATTCGTTGTGCAGTTCGTCGTCGGCCGGGTTGATATTGGCTTCGGTAAGCTTGTACTCCTCCGCCTCGGGATCGAGCAGGGCGAGGGCGGTCTGGATGCGCTGGGTAAACTGCCGCCCGCCGAAGGAGATGGTTCTGGCGTAAAGGAGGTTGTCGCCGTTCTGGATCGTGAGGTGCGTCTCCTCCGCCCCGATATCAAGAAGGACGGAAAACTCCTCCTCCTTCCACTGGGGGGAGAGGCGGAAGGCGTTGTAAGCGCCCAGAGCCTGAAGGCCCACGTCGTCGAAATGACCCGCCCCCTGACGGCAGATCTCAATGCGGTTATTGATAACCGGGATCTGGGCCAGAGTAAGGAACATGGGGAAGAGGCCTTCGCTGAACTCGGGAAGGTTCAGGATTCGATAATCGTAAGCCACCTCCGAACCGCCGGTAGCGCCGATCTGCTCTTCCACCTCGAAACCCATCAGCAGGCCCAACTTCCACGGCGGAACCATGGGCACCGAAAGATACCGCATCATCGTGCCGCGGCCGGGGAGGCTTATGAGGGTGTAACCCATGGGGATGCCGTTGCGCTTGATGATCCGGTTGATAACAGCGGCCACGGCGGTATTGAAATCGTCCGACTTCTTCTCGTGTTCCGTAAGCTGGGCCATGCCCGCACCGATAACCTCAAAACGGGCCTTGCGCATGCGAAGGCTTACCACCTTCACCACGCTCGAACCTACGTCTATTATTGTTATCGTTTTCGAGGCCATTGCGAATCTGTCCCAGTTCTACAAATCCATTTTTACAGACGTTCCATTATACGATCCGGTGTTACGGAAATCGAGATTTTATCCCGCCATCCAGCCCGTAATATGGAACCACGGTATTGGCGGCGAATCTTCCTGAGAAGGCTTGCGGAAAAGAACAATGGGGAAGGCTCGGACGCATCTTGCGCATACCCTCCCCACCTTTTCCCGATACCACAATAAAACCGACAAATCGCCGCGAAGGAATTGGGTCCCTTGCGCCGCGGTCGAGATTTACGGTTCGGTGGTAGTGCGCGGGGTGCGTTTGGGGTCCCCAAGCCAATCATTGATTACGTCTACATCCGCCTCGCGGCCGGCGTTGATATCCTCCTCGGCCAGATCGCGCACAGCCTGTTTCTTGTTGTCCGTATAAATCCGGTTGTCGGCGGTGATTATGCGGGCTGTAACAAAAATCAGCATGCACGAACGGGTGCGGGCGTTGTCCTTGGATTTGAACATGTTCCCCACCCCGGGAATCTTGCTGAGGAAAGGAACCTGCTTTTGGGTTTCGGTTATGCTGTCGCGGCTTAACCCGCCGACCACCAGCGTCTGTCCGTCCAGAACCGCAGCATCAACCGAGAGGGTCTGGGTATTGACGATCGGCTGCTCCCACGAGGCGACCTCGGCATTATCCCCGTCATCGCCGGGGGTGGCAACCACAATACTCTGGGTAACGCTGCCGTTGGTCTCGGTAATCTCCGGGGTAACGCGGAGCATGATGGTCTTCATGTCGGAGCCGACCGAAGGGGTGACCTCAAGCTTGAAACCGATGTCGAGGGTATCCCACTGGGGAATAAGCACCGTCGACGAGGTAGAGTTGGTGTCGTTGGAGGTGGTTAAAGTCTCGGTATCAACACCGCTCTGGTACGGGATCGAATCGTTAAGGTCGATCTTGGCCGTGTGGTTGTTCAGGGCGATCACGCGGGGAGCGGAGAGAACCTTGTTCGCCGAATTCTGCTCCAGAGCCTGAAGAGCAAAGCTGAGTTGGTGATTGTTCAGGATGGCGACGGCGCCGCTGGTTAGTGCATCAGCGCTTACGCCCACATTCGCGGCCGTATTGGCGAGGCGCACCTTGTTGTCGCTGTAATCGTTAGCACCGGGAACGGTGTCGGGATTGGGGGTCAGGGTCCAGTTGAAGCCAAGCTGGTCGACCACATTCTCCTTGACGTTCACAAAACGGGCCACAACCAGAATCTGGATCGGGGGCACATCCATCATCTTGACGATTTTCTGCACCTCCTCGATCATGGCGGGGGTGCTGATAAGGATAAGGCGGTTGAGTTTCTTGTCGATTCTCCACTTGGTCTCGGCGGGCCAGCCCGGCCAGTTGCCTTCCATCCAGGAAAGCATGTCCTCAATCTCGCTAACATTGCCGTTGCCCTGGTTTTCACCATTACCACCCTCACCGGTGAGGGCCGCCGCCTGCGCCGCGGCTCCTCTGATACCGTTACCACCGGCACCCGCCCCACCGCCGCCTGCAGACGGTGAATTGAGGGGGGTAAGACCGTTGTTAAGGGGGATGATGACGGGGCGCAAAAGGGCTTTTTCGCTGTCGGCGTTGTCGGCGGCATAAACCCAGACCGTCCCCTTGTTGACGGTATAGCCGATCTTGTAGGAACGGCTGAGATAATTGAGAATGTCTTCGAGGGTCAGGTTGCGGGCGTGGATGGTTACGGTCTTGTCCTGAATATCCTCGGGGTTGTAGATGATGTTCACGCCAGTGGTTTTGAAGAGAAGCTGGAGCACATAATTCAGGTCTGTCTCGATAAGGTTGATCTCGGGCAGAACCTGGGCGAGAACCGTCTTCGCGTCTGTGCCGATCTGATCCTTGATCAGGAAAGGCACCTCCTCTTCCTTGAGTTCCGGGCGGGGAAGGTCGGAGCCGCGATGGGGCATGAGCCCCTCCTCGGTAACCGAACGCAGGGCGGCATGGTCCCTCACCGTCCTTTCAGTGTCGAGGTTTTCCGTATCGTCAGCAAGGCGCTTGCTTGTGGCGAGTTCCTTGAGTTTGCGTGCATTCTCGTGGCGCGGGAGGATGGCGAGAATTCCGTCGCAGACATCGATGCACTGCTGCCATTTGCCGACGTCGTAATACATCTTGGCACTTACGTATTTGCTCTCCGCAATCCCGCGGATGCGGTTATAGGTGGCATCGACGTCAGTCTTGTCCTCGCGCTTCGATATCCCTTTCGGAGGCAGGGAGAAGGTTCCGAACTCCTCAGGCGTAGACTCTTCGGCATGCAGACAC
>JAFGWW010000010.1 GCA_016936955.1 Planctomycetota bacterium
GCGCCAGATTTTCAGCTGGTCCTCGCCGTACTGTTCACCGACTTTGGCTTTATTTAGACCCTGCAAAGCGCCGTAGTGCCGTTCGTTAAGCCGCCACGATTTGCGCACCGGGATCCAGAGTTGGTTCATCTCGTGCAGGGCGATAAACATGGTGCGGATGGCGCGCGTGAGAACCGAGGTGAAAGCCAGATCGAAAAGATAGCCCCGCTCCCTGAGCAGGCGTCCCGCTTCTTCGGCTTCGCGGACGCCGGTATCGGTCAGGTCTACGTCGGTCCAACCGGTGAAGAGATTTTTTCTATTCCATTCGCTCTCGCCGTGGCGGAGCAGTATCAGTTCTGTCATGGGGCACCTCCCTTCAACCCCTGACGGCATTGCCGCCGGGTGGGCATCCTATCCCCTCGCCGCTTCTTCCTCCTGCTTGCTTCCGATCAGTTCGCGCACGGTTTTGATAATGAGGGCTGGCGAACAGGGTTTGGAGAGGAAGGCATTTGCATGCAAGTCCTGCTGAACCTTGCGGCTCAGGTCCTCTTTCCCGTCAAGGCCGCCGAGGATGGCGGAGATGATTATGATGCAGGTGCGCCGGTGGTGTTTCCTGAGCTCGACCGCAATCTCGGCGCCTGAACCGCCCGGGAGCATCAGGTCGAGAATCACGAGGTCGTAGCTCTTTTTCTCGAGAGCCGCGTAGGCTTCTTTGGTGTCGCCCGCGATCTCGACCTCGTACTCGTCTTTCAGGATTACCCTGTAGAGGTTGCTTACGGTTTTTTCGTCTTCAACAATAAGGATGCTTTTCATGCCCGACTCCTTCCTTGTTCCGACACTCCCCGGTCAACCCTTGTTGTTTGCAGTCAGGGCCAACATTATTGCAGTGAGAAGTTCATCGAATACGAAGGGCTTCGCCAACACCTCGTAATTGTCGAGAACCTCCCTTATCTCCGGGTGGTCCACCTTCATGTTCTTGCCCGTGACAACAATGAATGGCGGAACCTCGCACCCGAGTTCCTTCGCTTTTTTAAGAAAACTGAGCCCGTTCATGCCCGGCATCTGCATATCCACCAGGACGACCTCTATATTATCCTCTTTTCTCTCGAGAATGTCCAGCGCGTCCTGCCCCTTTTCCGCTTCGATAACGCGGAAGCCTTCGAGCGTCAGCATTCTCCGCACCACACCGCGCACCTCCTTCTCGTCATCGAGAATCATGATCGTGTGGGGAAGTTCCGGTATCTCCTCCGGCGCCGCATTATTTTTCTGTGCCCCGCCTTCGGCCTTGTCGCTCTCCTGCAGCGGGATGCGGACGGTGAATTTGGAGCCCTTCCCTTCCTCGCTCTCCACGATGATCTCGCCATCGTGGTGGTCGACGATGGTATGGCTTACGCTGAGGCCGAGACCGGTGCCCTTGATGAGGGCAAGGGGAGAGTCGGTCTGGCAGTATTCCCCCTTGGTGGAGAAGAAGGGGGTGAAGATGCTCTTCTTGTTGATCTCCGGAATGCCGCAGCCGTTATCGGTTATGCTGAACCAGATGAAATCGCCTTCGCGGCCCGATTCGACAATTATCCTCCGCTCCTCCTGCCCCGCCGAGGCGTGGGCGGCGTTGGTGATGAGGTTGAGGGCGACCTGCCCGATCTCGCCGGAGTTCATCCTGCAGTCGGGAACCTCGCCGAGGCGCTTCTCGATTACGATGCCTTCGCAGTCGAATTCGTTTTCCACCAGACGGAGGATATCGTTGATGATGGAATTGATCTGCGCGCTGTTCTTGATCCCCGCGTTGTCGCCCACGAAAGAGAGGATCTTGTGGGTGATGTCTCGCGCCTTGAGGGCGGAGGACATGATGCGGTTGAGGTATTCGATATAAGGTTCATCCAGCGAGCCGATTTTCAGGCACAGTTCGGAATAACCGAGGATGGAGGTGTTGATGTTATTGAACTCGTGGGCGATGCCGGAGGCGAGGGTGCCAACCGCCGCAAGCTTCTCCGACTGGATAAGCTTGCGCTGCTCGTCCTGCAGCTGCTCGATGGTTTCGGCAAGCTCCTCGGTGCGGAGCTGCACCTTCATCTCAAGGTTAGACTTCGCGTCGTCGAGGTCCTCCGCAAGCTTGCGGGTGAGTTTTTCACGCTTGGCCAAGGCGTGGGTTCTCGCCATGAGCATGGCGCCGATTATGCCAATGATGAACGTTGCCGCACCGAGAGACAGGGAAGCGATATCTGCCGAGGCGCGGCCCCGTTTCATGATATCACGGGGAAGCCTGGCGCTTATCCTGAAATGCTCCTGCCCGAAAATGTCTGATATGATGGAGGAGGCGGTAAGGTTATCCTTGTCGTTGTATTCAATTTGCATCTGACCAGGATGGAGATCGGCGACCTTTGTGTTGTCAGTGGCTGTGATGGGACTAGTGTCAGAGCCGTGTTTGAGCTCATTATCATTCACCACATCAAGGGTGAAGTCGACCCGCGCGCGCTTGGTGAGGAGCTCCGCCCGTTCCTGGTCGATGAAGCGCCCCATCATGATTACGCCCCGCGCATCCCCGCTCCCGTCACTTTTGTGTACAGCATGGGAGGAGATCATTATGATACCGTAATTGGTGTGCATGATGCCTTTTACATCTGTCCCGGACATGGGGTTTTTATAAAAGGTTTCGCTCCTGATAAAATCCTTGTTGTTAAAGGGTGGGATCTCAAGGGGCTTTTCATCTACCGTGCGCTTTATCTCACCCCAGACGATCTCGCCCTTTTCATTGGCGTACCAGAGCAGGTTATTGCCAAGCTCATCTATAAGATATGGCCAGCTGCAGTTAGCCTTGATGTATTCTTCGTTCTTGTCGTGCATGAAGGCGTAGGTGTCGTCCCAGATCGCCCAGTCCTTGGTGAGCAGGCTCAAGGCATCAATTTCCGCTTCTATCGCTTCCGTGCAGCGGGTGATGTTTTTCTGGGCTTCTTGCTGTTCAAGCTCGGAAAAGCTGGGCAGGATGATCTTCTGCGGAACCACGTAAAAAGAGATAACCAGCAGGCCGATTACAATCGCCGCCAAGGTAAGCCAGCCGGTGAGTACGGAAATTTCCTGTTTGCTCATGATGATGCCTTTTAATTATGTCATACCGCTGAAGAAGAGCAAAAACCAGCGCTCCAATACACCAGACGAATGGCGTAAAATGCGACGGCAAGTTTCTATATACAAAAAATATTCCGAAGATCAATTATTTATATTAAATGTCTTAAAGTTTTATATTGCAAGCCTTTATTTGTTTTGACAAATGCCCGCTCAGAGGCTCCGGAGCTTTTCTGTATCAAAATCGGATTCATCCCTATTGTGTTCCACACAGAAGCAGCTATAATATCCTAAAAAAAATAGGAATTAAACTTTTAGCCGTATTGAACATTTACATATAACCATCTGCATCACAGGCCTTTGCAAGTGCAGCAGCAACAGCCTGCTGAGGACCACGAGGAAGCACACAGCATGGAACACCTGCTCTCATTGATCCCCGCATCAAACATCGAATGGACAATTGGTTTTTTTATCGGCATTGTTATTCTCGGCTGCATTATCGGGATGTTGACCGGTTTTTTCGGTGTAGGCGGTGGTTTTCTGCTTACTCCGGCCCTGAACATTATTTTCGGCATTCCTTACGACACCGCCGTCGGCAGCGGTTTGCTCCAGATTTTCTGTACCAGTTCTGTCTCGGCCCGCAAACATTATCAAAAAGGCAACGTCGATATCCGCCTCGGTCTGGTCATGGCTATTACCGCCATGATCGGCGCTGACGTAGGCAAGAGGCTCATGGACTTTATCAAGGGCGGCGAGGGGGCGGCTCAGAAGGTTGTCGTCATCATGGGAAGGGAGCATGAGCTCCTGAAGCTTGTGATGGACGGCCTCTTCCTCTTCCTGATCTCGGCGGTCATGATCTCCATGCTCATGGAGACCCGCAGCAGCAAGAAGGCGGAGGCGGAGGACGACTCGAACGGCAACGTCGACGCGGAGGTGCGCACCCGCGCGGCGGTATGGCTTCAGGGCGTACGCGTTCCTCCCATGATGGGGTTCAACACCAGCGACATAGACGAAATGAGTTTGTGGGCGCCGGTGCTGGTAAGTTTCGCTGTCGCCATTCTGACCGGCCTCATGGGAGTGGGCGGTGGTTTTATCATGTTCCCCATTCTGGTTTACGTGCTCGGCGTGCCTACACGGGTGGCGGTTGGGACCAGCGCTTTCCGTATCCTCTTCTCCACCGGCGCGGGAACCGTATCC
>JAFGWW010000083.1 GCA_016936955.1 Planctomycetota bacterium
CCCCCCTTCTCGCCTCGGTCGTTACGAAAGACCCGCTGGTTAGAGAGATACTGCAGAACTACATCCGTATAATTTCATTCGGCTACGGGATGATGGAGGTACACCGCTACAGCGGAATAATTCTCACCGGCCTGCACCGCCCCTTCTCGGCCACGATGCTCAACTCCCTGCGCGTGATATTGTTCCTCATCCCGCTCTCGCTTGCAGGGGCATATTATTACGATGTCGACGGGGTTTTCTGGGCGCGGTTGGTCACGGACGTCTCGACCGGCTTTATCGGGCTTCTCTGGGTGCACCGGGTCTGCCAGACCACAGCGGAGAACATGATCGGTACAGCCCCGATAAAGGCCGAAAGCATTCCGTCCTGAAAATACGGGGCAGGCTATTCATCTGCTTTTCTGATTCTCGGAATTTTCAACCCTGCGTTTGGCATTCAACAGACGGCTGGTGAAAGTATTGCTTGACTGTTCGTCATCAGGATCACTCGACGCCTCAGCAAAAGGTGCAACATTATCATTCTTGATGGAATCGGAAGAAAGTTTCTCCGTCTCCGTAATCTTCACCGCAGCGGATGCAGAAAAATCGCCCTTATCAAGGAAGGCCGGTTTCTTTCTGCCCCGTTCGCTTATGGCGCGCTTCTTCGCTTCCGTAAGGCGCCTGACCATTTCGTCTTCTCCCTTGCCATCGCCGCGCCATGCCAGATAACGCTTCCGAACAAAGCCGCCTACCTCGCTAAAGTCAATCATCACGCGCCGCACGCAGACATCGAGAACGAAGAGCACGCAGAAAAGGGCAAGCAAAATTGTCCAGCAGTCGCGGAAGTGATCGGCAGGCAGCAGGCCTTTCCTGCGATAGGCGTAATCGCCCGGTTCGTTGTCTGAAAAGAGTTCGCCCCCACCGGCCTGAACAAACCGGGAAAGCATTCCATCGTTGGCGCTGAAGTCGGTGCTCTCCACGCTGAAGGGCTTTGCAACGCCTCCATAAACCGCGCTGTTTCCGCGTGCACGATTTCCACCCTCAACCACCGCGATCTCATAGCGCCCTGTCTCCTGTGCCTTGAATTCCCCCTCGTAGGTGCAAACCCCGGTCTGGCGGAGTTGAAGGCGTTCGACCTTGAGTTCAGGCGTGGTAACCGTTGCCTCAAGCTCGAGAAACGAAAGGGGGTCGCCATGGTCATTGATGGCATGAACCATTATCTTGCCTTCGTCGCCATTTACCGAACTGATAAGGCGCAGGTTGGCCGGCTCCTGCCGCAGGATTCGGTAAACAAGGCCGCTCCAGAAATCGGAGAAACCGCTCCAACCTATCCAGTCCTTGCCCCAGCGGTTTTTCACGTCCGAGGTAAAAGCAACCGAGCGACCGAGCCCGTAGCGCCAGTGGGCGAGAATTGGATCGTGGTTTTCATTTGTACTGACGAGCGGCACGTCGGCGTCGGGCTTGGCAGTAGTCGCCACATACCCGTACAGCGTCGGCACCTTACCTCCATGGATATCTGCAAGGAACTCGTCGCGGCCGTTACTGACCTCCGGGATAAAGGCGTCCTCAAAAAGCAAGGTGCGTTTGACAAAGAGGGATTCCTTGATGAAAATGCGCGGGAGCTTCTTCGGGTCCTTTACAAAATAAAAGCGCCCGCTCCCCTTGTTGGCAATCTCCTGCATGAAAAACTGGCCGTCTTTTTCGCCGATGCCGACGGTGGAGACGGTTATCTTGTCCCGCGCCATATTGGACATCAATTCTTCAAGCCCCTGATCGCTCGACTGCCCGTCCGAGAGCAGGATCACATGCTTGAGGCTCGCGGTAAGGGGCGCCAAGCCTTTGTGCGCTTCCCGCAGGGCGGAGACAATCTCGGTTCCGCCGCCCGAGCCGACAGCTTTGATCTTGCTCCTTATCCAGCTCCTGTTTTTCGCGAGGACAGGCTTGATAATCCACTCGGGCTGGCCGTCGAATGCAATTACGCCGAGATAATCATATTCTGAGAGCACCTCCGCCGCAGCCCACGCCGCGGCTTTCGCCTGCGCGAGTTTTTCCCCCTCCATGCTGCCGGAACGGTCAATGACGAGAATAAGCGCACCGCTCGGCATGATCTTCTTGTTCTTCAGATCCATATCAACCGGCAGGGCTTCCTCGACGGGGGTGTTCCTGTAATTGCCCACGCCGAAAGAATTCTCCCCCCCGATCATGACAAGCCCCGTGCCCAGCGCATTGACCAGCGAACGGATACGCTCCATCCTCGGCCCGCCGAGATACTCCGCCGCAAGATTGTCGATAATGATGCAGCTGTACGAAACCAGCTCCTGCTCGGCCGGAATGTCATAAGCGCCGCAGACCTTGAGCGTAACCTCCGGCGCCTTGCCGTCGCCGCCGTATTTCGCAAGTCTGAGTTTTTTGAGCAACGCTTCGTGAAGGAACGGACGGTAGCCGTCATTCGCGCCGAGGTTGCCGTCTATATAAAGGATGGACGGCGGGCCGGTCATCAGGGCAAAGGCGTATGTCGAGTTGTTGTCGTCAATCTGATCGTCCGCGACGTCGACCGGCGTAACGCTGACCTTTAAGGTCTTCACCCCGGCCACCATTTCCTTCCCAGCCAGAACCAGCGGGAAGGAAAGATGGTTCGCGCCCTCGCTCAGGTGCACCTTTGACTGGTCGAGAAATTCCCCGCCGTGCTGCACAGTAACAATCGCATTCGCCTCGCCAGTGCTGAGGACGAGGACATGGAGCATAAAGGGGCTGCCCGCGCGGATCTGGTCGGGCATGACGGCTTTCTCGACCATGATCTCGTTTTTATAATCATACTCGACGGGGATGACATCAACCTGAATCCCGGCCGCGCGCAGGCGTTCGATCTCGCCCATGGCGTCACTGCTGTTCTGGTTGCCGTCGGTGACGAGGACTACACGTTTGCGCACGCCCTCGGGAAAGGTGAAAGACGCAAGGCGCAGGGCTTCGGCGATATCGGTGCCGTTACGGTCGACCACGACCTGTCGGTCAAGCGAGAGGGGCAACTCGCTCGGCGGCTGCTCGCAGATGGCGTTGGCACCGAAATAGATCAGCCCGGCCATATCCCTCCGCGGTTTCTTTTCGACAATATCCATGAGGCGCGCATTGACCTTGCGCAGGTTGTCGGGAGGAATGGACTTGGAGAGATCGACCACGAAATAAACAGAAAGGGCGTCGGAGCTGCGGTTCCACTGCGGGCGCGCAAGGGAGGCTACCAGCAGGACAACCAGAATAATACGCAACCAGAGCGCGCACGAGCGGCGCACCCTTGAAAGCCCGGCAAGGCTGCGCCTTCCCATCCACCATACGGCGGGCGGGAGCACAAAAAGCAGCATCAGCCATTCAGGTTGCCCAAAGCGCATAGGCCACATAACCCGCACAAATGAGAGAATTTATTCCCTGCCGGAAGGTTTCTCGCGCATGGCCTTGCCTTCCAGCCAACCCTCCCCCGCATCGGGGAAGCAATCGAACCGCGTCACGTAGGGTTTGATATCAAGCAGAGGTGTTCCGTCAAGGACATCGATTCCTGAAACATTCAGGCGGTCGCCTTCACGGCCCAGCAGGCGCACCACGGTCAGCCCTATACCGCTGGGGCGGCACGGATGGCGCGTGGCAAAGATGCCGTGGGGTTTGTCATCGAGGAAAGGCTTACGTACAAGCTCCACCTCACCCGCGCGGTCGAAATGATAAAGCAGATAGATATGGGTGAAGAGATCAATGTCCTTGAGCCCCTCCGAAAATTCGGGGAAGACCTCGACATACCCTTCGGCACCACCGGACTGGGCCCCCTGCACGGGCGCGCCAGACTTGTCTGCAAATGACGTGTGAATAATTCCAATCGGATTCATGCAAAATATCTCCGGACAAAAAACCGGCGCATAATCCGTCATTAGCCGATCAGCGCCAATCCATATTGCATGCAGCTTACCACATATCCAGATTTTTATCCCGCATTTATTCGGGCAAATGCTCAGGGCCGCAGGGCAGGCCGCTGCGCAGAAACTCCTCGAAGGACTCGCGGTCAATCCTGTAAGGCCCCACCACGTTGCCTTTGCCGAAAAGCCGCCGCCCCTCCTTTATTTCCGAGGCAAGCGACTTGACCCGGCTTTTGGAAAGGCCGCTTATCATGGCAGCTTCATCATAAGTAATAAATTTCTGTTCGTTGTAATCGTCTCTGACATTGCTGGTCATTCAACACTCTCCGGCATGATTTGGCATAGCATAATCCGATAATTCCCACTATATTGCTCCATATGCCATTAGTAGCGTAAATCGAAGCCCTATAGTTCACTGCAATATTGCATAAAAAAGCGATCCCCGGATAAAAGGGGACCGCTTTGCACATTGATGGTGCGGAGGCTGAACTATTTGCGTTCTTCCGAACCGGCGAATTTGACCTGGAGGGTAATAACAACCTCCTGATCTTTCTTCACGCTGATCATCTGATATGCACGCCAGTTCTGGCATACTTTTATGCAACCCTTGCCGGAGGCGGCGCCTTCGGTCACATACTCGGGCGAGACACCGTCCTTTTTCATGAAATTCCAGCCGGTGGGGAATGTTCCCTGAGTATTGGTCTCCTCGAAATCGCCGTTCTTGATAGTGGCGCCGGTAACCTTGATATCGTCGAAATATACCCACACATGCTCCGCCTTCGAGAAGTTACCCTGCAGATCAATGCGCAACTCGCCATCGGCCTTGGGGGTAAACTTGTAGGTGGCAGTCGTCCAGGCCTCTTTGGTTACCGGGGTCTGGAAACTGGCGCTGCGCTTCCTCGCGGCTTCATCCGCAATCCACGAAGGGTTGGCTCCGGTGGAGTTCTCGCTGGCGGATACGTTTGCGACTTCGATACCGCTATCCCTGCCGCTAACGTCCAGACGCGCCTCCTCGGCCAGAGCCAGACGGCCAAGCATGAGGGAGAGGCAGAACATTACAAAACACAGCTTCTTCATTTTTTTCTCCTGGGATCAAAAAGTATAATCCTGTATTCACATGACAAATGAAAAGGCAGATTGCCCGGCCGGAATGGTAAACCGCTCCGGTTCAAGCTCACCTGCGCACACTACACCTATTGTTATGACAACCGGAAAATTCCAGGGCGAACGGCACTCGCCGCTGATTTTTCCTTCCGAAATTACGAGAGA